>SKWQ01000256.1 GCA_007128855.1 Balneolales bacterium | reverse complement strand
TGGTTTTATCCATCGCTTTTGCAGATGACCATGGCCATCGGAAACGCGCCGACCAGCTCGGTGTGCACGTGGGCATGCTGCCTGCCGGACCGCTCAACATGATCACGGATGTTCCCGGCGTTAAGGTCGGACATGCCACCCGTATCGAAGGTGACCACATCCGCACCGGCGTCACCGCCATCCTCCCGCACGGTGGCAACATTTTCCGGCAAAAAGTTCCGGGTGCCATATACAACTTCAACAGCTTCGGCAAGATGGCCGGCTCGCTTCAGGTGGATGAGCTGGGCAACATAGAGGCGCCCATCGTCCTGACCAACACCCTGAGCGTAGGAACGGCGGTGGAGGCGACGGCGGCATGGGTCCTGGCGCAGGAAGGTAACGAGGATGTGCGCTCGGTGAACGCGCTCGTCGGTGAGACCAACGACGGTTACCTGAACGACATCCGCGGACAGCATGTCGCCGCAGAGGACGTTTTCCACGCCATCGCGTCGGCGGCACCGGGCGAGGTGGCCGAGGGTAGCGTGGGCGCCGGCACCGGCACGCGCAGTTTCGGGTACAAGTCGGGCATCGGGACCGCTTCGCGCGTGACAACCCCGATCGGCGGACAGCAGTACACCGTGGGAGTACTGGTGCAGTCGAATTTCGGCCGCGACCTGTACATAAACGGCGTGCCCTTCACGCGTGAAATGGACCGGCTGCAACAGCTGGAGGAGGCCCGGATGAATGGCAGTCTGCTTGAGGAAGACGACGGCTCGGCCATGATCATCATCGCCACCGATGCGCCGCTGTCGGACCGTAACCTGCGCCGTATGGCCAAAAGATCGTTCATGGGAATGGGCCGAACGGTCGGGTACATGTCCAATTTCTCCGGTGATTTCGCCATCGCCTTTACCACCGCGTACACCATTCCGCCCGGGGGGATGCGTCATCTGGATCCCGCGCCCGCCCTGATCGGGAACAACGAGATGAACCCGCTGTTCCAGGCCGTGGAGGAGGCCACCCAGGAGGCCATCTATAACGCACTCTTCATGTCGGAAAGCATGACCGGCCGCGATGGCAACCGCATGGAAGCCATTCCGCTCGACAAAGTGATCGAAATCCTGGACCGTTATAACATGCGTCATCTGAACGACCGGTTTTCTGAGGAATAGTTTGTGGGACAATGCAATATTGGATAATCAGATTAATTTGAAAAGGAACATGGACGAACCGTCAAAAAAGAATATCATTGGCATTGTCGGCGGGATGGGGCCGGTGGCCGGGGTGGACCTGGCATCCAAAATCATTTCACAAACCATCGCATCCGGGGACCAGGAGCATCTGCCGTTTGTTTTGCATTCATTCCCGAACGAGATCGGGGACCGCACGGCTTACATCCTGGCCCACGGGAACAAAACGGCATTGGAGGATGGGAATCCGGGTGTGGCGATTGCCCGGGCCCTGATGCAGATGGAGCAGACCGGGGCCACCGTGGCAGGCATGGCCTGCAATTCCGCCCATGCACCCGTCATTTTTGACCGGATTGTCTCCGAGCTTAAGGCAAACGAAAGCAGAATCAACCTTCTTCATATGGTGCGGGAAGTCGGCTGGCACATCGTCTACAACCTGACCGGCGTGCGCAAGGTGGGTATCGTCGGCACGACCGGCACCCGGGCATCAGGTCTCTACGGCATACTCGGCGAGTTCGGCCTGGAGGTGATGGATGTGACCGATGATGAGCAGGAAGCACTGCAATTGGCTATTTATGCCCCGGAATACGGGATCAAGGCCGCACCCGACGGGACATCCCCCGGTGCGGTCAACATACTGACCGGCATCTGCCGGTCTCTCCGTGCACGAGGCGCAGAAGCCGTCGTTTTTGGGTGCACCGAATTCCCGCTGGCCTATCGCGAGCCGGAAATCGAGGGTTTGCCGGTCATCGATTCCAGTCTGGTGCTGGCCCGGGCGCTGGTCCGCGCCGGCGACCCCGAACGGCTCAGGCCCTGGGGTGATGCTTCCGTTACTCTGAGCTGATCCGCCAAATCTGGACATCCCTGCCCGGGATCCGGGTGTCGAAACCGATCCGTCCGGCATCGGCAGAAACGCGCTTCCGTTCATCGTGGATGATATCCCGGAGCATATAGGGTCCGGTCCCATCCACCATCACGGAAACTGAGAATTCCGCTTCATCCTGGCCGTGGTTGATCAGGAAGAGCAAGTGTCCGTTGCCGTCCGATTGCAAACGTGCCACAACGGGGTCCGGTGAGACGCCGTCGCGCGAGGTGGTAACCGGTCGCGATACCCCCGCCCATTCGGCCAGCGCTTCCATGAAGGCGTTGTTGGACGGGATGGTTTCCGGGAAGTTGGCCATGCCCAGGAACGAGCCGGCCAGCAGGGCCTGCCCGTCGCCGTAGCGGTTAACGACAACGGCCGGGTCGCCTGTCATATCCAGGCGCGCAATCACTTCGGCCCGGTCGCTGATCAGTTCCACGCTTTTGCCGTACAGGGTGCCGATGAGCGTGTCGTTGGGCGCGGCGCTGCGCGCGCCCCCCCGTCCCTCCGGATCCACATACCCGCCCCAGAAAGGATGGCTGTTGTTGGTCAGCACCAGCGGAATATCACGTTCGCGCATGTACACCTCGTGCTCGCGGGCGCCGAACATTTCATGCAACCCCATGCCGGGGATTTCCATGGAGGCATAGCCGCGGTCGTCGTTCCAACCGATGCGCGCCTCGCCGACGGCAAATCCGCCATCCGACACAAACTGTCTCAGCCCGTCAGCGGCCTGCTGGGTAAGCATGAGCGACCATGGGAGGATGATGAGCTTGTACTGCGACAGATCGCCGGATTCCAGCTCCTGGCGGTGGATGAAATCGACCGGGATGTTGTTTTCGGCAAAGACGCGGTAGTAGCCGATGAGTGAATTGTGGTGTGCCATGGGATGGTCGGCACGGCGCTGCGCCCCGCCCACCATCTGCGAAAGCGGGTTGTAAACGATGGCCACCTCGGATGGCACCGGTTGTGAGTTCAGGAACAGTTCCTGGTTGCGATCCACTGTGCCCGCCAGTTCCCCGGCCCTGACCGCCCGCTCGGTGAGCGACCCGTCCTGGTTGACAAGTCCGTATCCACCCGACTCGTAACCCGACGACATCGGGTAGTAGGCGTAGATGTTTATGGCTTTGGCGCCCTTGGCGATGGCCGACCAGATCCAGACGCGGTGGTCGCCCGGCGTGACGGGATCGCTGACGATCAGGGCGATGGTGCCCTTGCCGGCCTGCAGCTCGCCGACGTACCAGCCCCGGTTGCTGCGGTTGGCGCTGCGGGTGAAATCCATCATGTTCATGACGCGCCATGCGGGCCAGTGCCGGTCGGGATGGTTGTGTTTTGGGTAGAGCGACACCCCGTAGTAGTCTACCGAACCGGACATCAGGAAGTCATCTGTGGCACCGACACCCATGTGCGGGGAGATGATGATCGACGAGACGGCCGCGTGAGAAGTGATCACGTTTTCGGGATCCGAGACGCGCACCGCGTCATAACGCATGCGCAGATCGTCGGCCAGTTTTTCGTAGATGAACGTCTTCCAGTCCAGGTAGTCGGTGTAGCTCAGGATGGTGCTGAAGCGGGGTGGACTCACATCCTCCCACTCCTCGAAACCGCGGTGCCAGGCGGTGTTGAGCGCGTCAAGCGTTCCGTATTTTTCTTGCAGCCACTCGCGGAAACGGGCCTGAGTGGACGGGCAATAGCAGAACTGGGCGTTCGCCACATAGTCGATGTTGGCCCAGTTGATGATGTGCGGCTCGCTCCACAGATCCCATCCATAGAAATTGTCGTACTCGTTTGCGACGCTGGCGGTCTCGGTGTAGAAATTCATGACCGCGTCACGAACTGCGTCATGATCGGTACAGAAACCGGGTGCGGATTGCGACTCGACCAGGGTACCGTCCTGTGCCATGAACTTTGCATCGGGGTTCTGCTTGCCCACCCAGTCGGGTGCCGAATCCACATAGAACTGGATGAACACC
>SKWQ01000052.1 GCA_007128855.1 Balneolales bacterium | reverse complement strand
GCGTAGTAGGCGGGACGCAGCTGCGGGAGGGTGACCCGGAAGAACACTTCGGCCGGACGGTAGCCAAGTGAGCGGGACGCCTCTTCAAGCGAGGGGTCGAGTCCGGCAAGCGCTGACCGGAAATTGAGGTACAGATAGGGGAACGTGTAGAGACTGATGGCCGTCAGGGCCCCGGCAAAGCCGCTCAGCCGGGGGAGTTCGAGCCCGAAGACCAAAGCCAGCGTGCCGTTGGCGCCGGTGAAGCCCAGCAGCGCATAGGCCATGACATAACCGGGAATGGCCAGGGGAAGCACCCCCATGAGGGTGAGGATCCTGCGGCCCGGGATGTCGGTGCGTGTGGTGATCCAGGCCAGCGGAAGGGCAATGAGGGTGCCGATGACCAGGGTACCGCCCGCCAGCAGCAATGTGTTATAGAGCAGCTGCAGGTTCCGGTAGCGCAGTATCAGCTCCATGGAAAGCTGGGTGTCCGCCTCCAGTGCCCGGACCAGCAGGTAGAACAACGGGATCAGAACGGAGAGTCCGACCAGCACCGCGGGCGTCAGGAAGTACCATGACGGCAGGTTACGGATGCGGAATATGTCGGATATTTTTTGCAGCAAGTTGAAACAAATGGATGTTTGTGGATACGTGCCGGATCGCGGTCAGAAACTGTTGCCGTCGCCCCGGAAACAGAAATCAGGCCACGCCGGGATGTCCCGTTACGGACCCGTTACAGCAGGCCCGCCCTCCGGAGCAGGTCCAGGGTGCGGTTCAGGTCGCTCAGGTCATCCAGGTCAAGATCCGGACTCATTTCCTGGATATCCCGGAGCGGGGTGTCGACCGTGCGGGTGGAAATGTCCTCCACGACCGGATACTCGTACACTTCATTGGTGACCCACTGCTGATTTTCCTGTTCCAGGAGGAATTTCATGAAAGCAAGGGCGGCCTCCGGGTTCCGAGCGGTGCGGAGCATGCCGATGCCCGCGACATTCACCAGGTTGCCCGCATCGCCGGGCGCAAACCAGGTCTGTTCAACGGGAAAATCGGGGTTGGTCTCCCGGAACCGGAACAGGTAGTAGTGGTTGGTGAGGGCAATGTCGATCTCGCCGGCTGCGACGGCCTGAAGAAGGGCGCTGTTGTTGATGTAGCTTTGGGCATTGTTGGCCCTCATGTCGCGCAGCCACTGAAAAACGGTTTCATCGCCTTCCACCAGTCGCATGGATGTCAGCAGCGACTGAAACGAGCCGTTGCTCGGGGCCCAGCCCACACGTCCGCGCCAACGGGTGTCGGACAGGCCGAAGATCGATTCTGGGAGCATGGCCGTATCCACCCGGGCAGTGGAATAGGCCATGACACGGGCGCGGCCGCTGGTGGCGATCCAGGTGCCCTCGGAGTTGTGAAGCTGTCCGGGCAGGAGCGACAGCAGGTCTTCCGGCAGCGGTTCGAGCATTCCGTTGCGATGCACCGCGCCCAGAGCGCCGGCATCCTGCGCCCAGAACACATCGGCGGGGGTGCGGCGGCCCTCCTCCAGCAGCGCGACGGCCAGCTGGGTGGATCCGCCGTAGCGGACGTTCATCCGGATCCCGTGTTCGGCCTCGAATTTCTTGATCAGCGGTTCCACCAGCGCTTTGCTCCTGCCGGAGTAGATGGTGAGCGACTGGGCGTTTGCAAGAGGCGGTCCCAACAGCAGGACGAGCATCACCATCAGTGATGCAATACCCGTAATCCAGGTGAACTGTTTGCCCGTTACATTGTCAGATGTCTTCATTACTGTTGTTTTTTTGTCATGTTGCGACCGGAAATCAGGGTCCGGCAGCGTTGAGTATCAGGTTCAGTCCCCCGCCGGTGACCACCACCACCAGTATCATGATGGCCGTCAGCTTGAGCAGGTCCCGGACCCCGAGCTCCCTGAACAGCACCACGAAGGTCGCGATGCAGGGGAAGTAGACCATAAGTACAACACTGGCGACGATCAGCTGGTTCAGTTCCAGGCCGAGCGGTGCCAGCATGCCCACGGCCACATCCTTCCTCAGGAACCCGACGATGAGCGCCCCGCCCGCCTCGCCCGGCAGTCCGAACAGCCCTGTGATGACCGGGGCGAATACCTGGCTGATGTAGCCGATGATCCCCAGGGTGTAGAACAGGTTCACCACGAACACCCCGAGAAATACGTACGGCAGGGCGCTGCGGATGAATCCGTTCATACGCATGTAGATTTTTTTGGCCAGCGACTCCCAGTACGGCATGCGGTAGGGCGGCAGGTCGATCAGCATTTCGGGTGATTCCCCTTTGAGGAACAGGTTCATGAGCCAGCCCATGGCGATCCAGAGCACGAACAGGGTGCCGTAGACGATGGCGAGTCCGCCCGGGCCGGCCTGGCCGAGCAGTCCGATGACCATGGCCTGCTGCGCCATGCATGGCACGACGATGGCAATGAGCGTGGCCACGATGAAGCGCTCCTTGCGGGTCTCCAGCATGCGTCCGGCCATCACGCCCGGAACGTTGCAGCCGATCCCGAGCATCATCGGTACGATGGACAGTCCGTGGATGCCAAGCCGTTGCATGAACGCATCCACCACCACACCCAGACGGGGCAGGTAACCGATATCCTCAAGGAGGCTCAGGACCAGATAGAAGCTGAAGATGTACGGCAGCACGACGGCCAGCGGTATGTACAGACCGGTCGTGAACAGGCCGAAGGACTCCTCGAAATTGATTTCGCCGTCGATGAGCCCGCCGATGAGGATGTCGTGCAGCATCCCCCCGCCGCCCATGAGACCCGAGATCCACATGGCAACAGGCAGCCAGGCCAATTCGAATGCATTATCCAGGATCTGGTGCAGGAAGTCGCCGAAATAGGCCACGAACCCGAAACTCAGCAGCAGCACAAAAAGGGCGAATGCCGGACCATAGAGCGGGTGTACGGTTGCATGGTCCAGTTTGTCGCGGAAATTGGATTCGCGGGGGACGGATCGCTGCACGCGTTTGCTGATATCGGCCGCTTTCTGCCAGAGGGACGAGCCGTTTTCGGAAGTAAGAGAACTGATGCGGGCCTTGTCCAGCCGGGATGTGAGCAGGTCCATGCCCTCGCCGGTAAGGGCGCAGGTGGGGATCACCGGGACTCCAAGAAGCTCCTCAAGCTTGCCGGTGTCGATGGCAATGCCGGCTTTTTGCGCCTCGTCCCACATGTTCAGCGCGACGATCACCGGTTTTCCGGTCAAAAGCAGCTGCAAGGTCAGGTACAGGCTCCGCTCCAAATGGGTGGTATCCACGACATTGATGACAACATCGCCGCCGGAGATCATCTCGGACGCTACGGCCTCCGCCCGGTTGGTCGGTTCCAGGGCGTATGTTCCCGGGACATCGATCACCTCCAGGGTCCGGTCCCCAAGTCGCAATTCGCCGCGTGTGTATTCGACCGTGGTGCCGGCATAATTGGAAACCACGACGTGCGTGCCGGTCAGGCGCGAGAAGACGGCGCTTTTTCCGACGTTGGGATTGCCCATCAACAGAACACGCATGCGCTTCCCCTCAGACCCCGTTCTTTTCGGCTGGCTTGACGATCAGTTTTGCCGCCATCCCGCGACCCATCGCCGCCTGATGTCCATCCACACTGACGATGACCGGACCGCGGATGTACTGCGAGCTGATCCTGCAGATGGTTTTTCCCTGACGGATCCCCATTCCTTCGAGCCGGCGGTTCATCAGCGAGCCCCCGTTAAAAGAAACAATCTCGGCTTCTTCTCTTAAGTTTAATTCTAGCAAAGACTTATGCATTTTCTGGAAATAATGTCCGTACGCTGAACCTATTAAGACTTAATCTAAATAAAACAAAGCACAAGTTCACTATTTTTTTTCTTGCGGATGGGGTTGCGGAAGGGGTAGTAGGAGCAGTCAGCGCGGACCCGGGTGGCCCCGGAGGTTCCATGATAAACGGTAAAACGGCGCCGGAGCGTTTCAGCCCTCACCAGTAAGCGTTACGATCACAGACCGGCTTCCCCCGTGGTTGCGGTGTTCGCAAAGGTAGATCCCCTGCCATGTTCCAAGGGCCAGTTGTCCG
>SKWQ01000021.1 GCA_007128855.1 Balneolales bacterium | reverse complement strand
CTGGTGCCGCTGCGCAGGTGGATGCCATCACCCTCGTTGTTGAATATAATGTTGGAGCGGATGTTGGTGATGCCGCCACCGGGCTCGGAAGCCGATGCGACATCTATGCCGTGGCGTCCATTTCCAATCATAGTTATCGAGGCCGGTCCGGAACGGCCGCCGATAAGGTTGTTCTCGATGGTATAGTTGTTGCCGGATCCGGAACCGAGGTTTCCTTGCAGCAGAATGGCGCTGGTGCCGAATCCGCCAATGGAGATGTGACGCACAACAGAGCCGCTGCTTTCAGAACGGAAACGCAATCCGCTGGCGGAGATATCCCCGCCATTGATAAACAAGGTGGGACGTCCGCCCAGGGGATGATCGTCATCCTCCTCAAATTCCGGATGCGTTTCGCCGGCAATGGTAACACGGTTTGCAATGTAAGGAAGGGCGTTTCGCACGAAGATCTGAGAATATCCATCCGCGTGGATATCCAGCCAGCTGCTGTTGAAGCTGATGATCACATTGTCGCTGCTTTCGTTGGCCTCCTCGATGGCGGCGCGCAGTGTGCACTCCATGATGGGGATGGGTCGGCCGCCAATGGTGACCGTTCCAACCTCCTCACCAGTACTGCAATTGCCGTTCCCTGGATTTTCGTTGGCATTGTCGCCGTTGGAATTGACTATGAACGTCACCTGCGCACCGGCAGTGAGCGGCAACGTCAGTGCCATCAGTGATGCCAGCATGGCCGGCTTCCATTTATACGACAGGATATACCTCACGCAGTGATACAAGTTGTATGCTAGTTTCATGACCGTCTGTAGTTTTAAGGTTCTTAGCATGCGACAGGACGCCGCACATTTTGTCTTCATCTTGATTTTTTTAATATCATGCCATTGACAAGCATGATGTCTGTAGCGCGCCAATATAGATAGGGTAAATGAAAAGGGCAAATATTAATCCATTATCCCTGAATAGTTTAGGGGAAAAGCTGGTGGAACCGGGGCCACCTGATGAAACCTCCGGCAGGTAGGAGCTGATGAGAATAAGTGGTTTGCGCTTACTTCAAGTTGACAAACTGCAGCGGGACGGTGAACTCCTTGGATTTAAGCATCTGGATTACTTCCTGCAACTCGTCGATCTTCTTGCCGGTCACCCGCACCTGGTTGTCCATGATGGCTGGCTGAACCTTCAGCTTGGTCGCCTTGATCTCCTTGACGATCTTCTTCGCCGTGTCGCGATCGATGCCTTCGCGGATGGATGCGCTCTGCTTGACCGCGCCCGACGTGGTGCCCTCCTCCGTGCCGTATTCCAGCACTTTCGGATCCAGTCCCCGCTTGATGAAATTCCGGGTCAGCATCTCGCGGACCGCCTTCAGTTTCATGTTCTCGGCGGCGAGCAGGTCGATGCGGCTGGTCTTTTTCGAAAAGCTGACCTCGGTGTGCAGCCCGCGGAAATCGTAGCGAGTGCTGACCTCCTTGAGGGTGTTGTTGACGGCGTTGTCGATTTCCTGTTCGTTGAGTTCGTTGACGATATCAAAAGAGGGCATGGCAGTGTTCTTGCAGTTTATTCGGATATGATTTGCCGGTATGATACCACTTTCTGCCGGAATTCATAAGTGAGATCTGCCGGATTTTTCGTTTTTTTACTTACGCTCGAAGAGAAACTCCATGCCTGCCTGGAACAGGGTGAAGCTCCGGTAATCGCCCGCCTCGTCGGCATGGAATTCGATGGCCAGTCCGGCCGGATCGAACCGGAACCGCGTTTCGCTGCCCGGCTCCATCGGAAACGCGCCCTGGCCTGTCGCCTGAGCCATCAGTTGTCCGTCTTCCTCCCAAAAACGGATTTCCAGCGGGATCTGCGACGATGCATACGTGCCGGCCAGCGTCTGCAGGTGCTTGGCGGAAAGGGTGACGGTGTCGAAATCGGGCAGTTCGAGCGGCTTGCCATGCCACGCATCCAGCAGGGCGACCAGAAGGCCGTTGTTGGACCAGGACAGGGCATTGGCGGCAATGGCCACGTAGAGATCGTCTTCCGGATAGATGGCCAGGTTGGACTGGAACCCGTCGATGCCGCCGGTGTGCCCGAAGCCGGTTTTGTCATGATAGGGGTAGGAGATCAGCCCCATGCCGAAGTTGTCTTTAAGCTGCGTCATGGTCTTCAGACCGGCGGGGGAAAGCAGCTCGCCGCCGAACAGCGCACGTGCGAAGCGCACCACGTCGGTCGGGGTGGACAGCAGCGCGCCGGCGCCGTGGGGAATGCTCATGTCGGTCTCAGGAAGCTTTTCCCATCCACCTGAATAGCTGTGGGAGTACGATTCGTTGCGGTCGGTGGAAATGGTCTGTCCGTAGTACGTATCCTCCAGGCCCAGCGGACCTGTGATGCGGGCCTGCAGCGCCTCCTGGTAGCTCATGCCGGTCACATCCTCGATGATAAAACCGAGCAGCACATAGTTCGTGTTGCTGTACTCCATGCGCGAATCCGGTTCGAAATGCTGCTCATAGCCGCGCATCAGCTCCAGCAGCTCCCCGCGTGATTTGGGCTGGGTCATCCAGCTGCCGTATTCCGGATCGCTGGTGAAGCTGAACAGTCCGCTGCGGTGGTAGAGCATTTCGGTGAGCGTGATCTCGCCGGCGGCGGGGAAGCCGTCGAAGAAGTCGGAAAGCGGCTGGTCCAGGCGCAGTTTGCCCTCTTCGGCCAGCTGCAGGATGAGCGTGGCGGTGAAGGTCTTGGTGACCGACCCGATGTGATGGCGGGTGCGGTCGGTATTCGGGATTTCCTGCGCGGCGTCGGCCAGACCAACCGCGCGGCTGTAGACGATCTCACCGCCCGACAGTACGGCCACCGAGCCCATGAACTTGTTGTGGCGGTCCAGGTGATCGAGGAAGGCATCCATTTCGGATGCAGGGAAGGGCTGGACGGCGGTTTTGTCGTGGCCTTTCGCCTGGTTTTGGAACAGAAGCATGACCAGGAGCAGGAAAAGGGCGGCCGGAAAGGCGATCAGACGTAGGATGGATTCACGCATGGCGGTTCAGGTTTTGGAATAATGATCTGATGGGAATTGCAAATCCGCTTCGTTTTGGGGTGCGGTTGATCAACTGTGCCGGTGAGTGACCGCATCCTTATTAAGCTTTCCCGGTAATACGTAGCAATTGCATGCCGGGTTTCACTCCGATGCCGCATCCAGCAGGATTCCGGCTAGGCGGCGCCCCGCCCCGGGTGTTCCTCCATGATGGACCGGTAGCGCGGACGCAACAGGCCTCATTTCATCCATGCCTTTTCCTGATGTTCGTAGCCGTCCGGGTTCCGGGCCGGGATGACGAGCACCGGCACCGGCGTGTTCCGCAGTACCTGGTAAGTGACCCCGCCGAGGAACAGGTCGCTGATGTAGCCGCGTCCCTGGCTGCCCATCACGATCATGGTGGCGTTGACCGACCGGGCCTTGTCCACGATGAGCTGCGCGGCGGGACCCTGGCTCAGGGCAATGTCCACATCCACCCGGGCCTGCTCCCTCAGCTCCCGGCTCAGCGATTGCAGCCGCTCATGGTCGATGCGGTTGTACTCCTCGAGTTGCGCGGCATTGGTCAGGTCAACCTGGCCCTTCGCCTGTACGTGGTAGAGGGTGATGCGCTCGGTGGGCCCGGTTGCCAGACGGGACAGTGTTTCGAATGCGTACCGGGCGGTTTCGGAGAAGTCGGTGGGATAGAGGATGTGTCTGAGCGCGTCGCGGCAGGGGGCGGTGCAGCGCAGTTCGGGACCGTCGCTGCCTTCGGGTGCATCCGGACGGAGTTTTATGAGGAGGACGGGCAGATTGCTTTGTTGCAGCAGGGCGGTGACCGTGCTCCCAAGCAGCATTTCGCGCAGTTTATTGTGCCCGCGATTGGCGATGATGATGTACCCGGCGCCGACATCCCGGGCTGTTTTCAGTATGCGGAGCGGCACCGGCATTTTGCTGTCGTAACTCACTTTTGTGGCGACCTGAAACCCGTCGGCCTGCATCAGTTGCAAGGCGTATCTGTCCAACGGGTCCTGCCACCGGCGTATCTCGTCCTTGGTCGGCTGGTTTGGGTGCGCCACCGAGG
>SKWQ01000284.1 GCA_007128855.1 Balneolales bacterium | reverse complement strand
TATCCGGGTCTGCCGGATCGGCCAGTTCGAATCCCAGTCCGCCGATCATCACGCGGATCTCCCCCTCTTCCACGCCGCGGATGTACTCCCCGCGCTGCCCGCCATACCTGACATAGGCCAGGTCATCGGCCGTGAGGCGGAAGGAGACCGCGGTTTCCTCGCCGGGTTCCAGAGTGATCCGCTCAAATTTCCGCAGACGCCTAAGCGGCGGCACCACAGAGGGATACATGTGCCGTGAGTAGAGTTCGACAACCTCGTCCCCCTTGCTGGCCCCGGTATTCCTGATCGTGACAGAAGCCGTAATGGTTTCGTCGCCGCGCAGCGTATCACGGTCCAGACGGAAATTCTCATAGGCAAACGTGGTGTAGCTTATCCCGTGTCCGAACGGAAACTGCGGATTATAGCCGTCCGTGGTGAAAACGCCCACCTCGTTTTCGACGCTCAGCTCGGTCCACCGGTGATCGTACAGCACCAGGTCGTTCGTATGGCGCGGATAGGTGAACGGAAGCTTGCCACCCGGGTTGTAGTCGCCATAGAGGACCTGTACAACGGCCTCGGCGCCGCGGCTGGCGGGACGATAGGCCATCAGGATGGCGTCGACGTCATCTGCAAAGCGGTTGATGATGCGCGGTCGTCCCTGCGCAAGCACCACAATCACCGGTTTGCCGGTTTCGACGGCGGCCAGGGCCAGATCAATTTGACGCGTATCAAGCGTCAGATCGGTGATGGACCCCGGTGATTCAGCATAGGAATCCTCACCGAGAACCAGCACGATCCGGTCGGCCTGACCGGCCAGTTCATGCAGGCGACCGGTGTCGTAGTTGTCCGGGTGGTCGTAATCCGGAACGGACATGCTGAGCACATTGCCGGCGCCGATCTTCTGCTCCAGGGCTTCGCGGATGGTCAGTGTGGATTCCGGATACAGGTCCGCCCGGTTGCCCTGCCAGATGAAGGTCCAACTGCCGTGCAGCGTTGGCAGGTTGTCGGCGCCGGGTCCGGCCAGCAGGATGGTCTCATCACCGGACAACGGCAGCACATTGCCCTCGTTTTTCAGCAGGGTCATCGATTGCAGCGCCGCTTCGAGCGCCGTTTCGGCATACTCCGGACGCCCGAAATTGGCGACCGCCTCCTCTTCCGGATAGGGATTGTCGAACAGCCCCAGCTCAAACTTCAACCGCAGGATGCGCCGCACGGACTCATCCACCCGCCCGGCGACCTTTTCACACTCTTCGTAGAGCTCCTTCAGATAGTCGGCAAACAGGAAGTCGTGCGGTGTCATGCTCATGTCGATGCCGGCCAGCACGGCCTGCCGCACCGCTTCCTTGATGCTCGGGGATATGGTATGCCGTTCATGCAAGCGGTTCACATCCTCCCAATCCGTGACCACCACGCCGTCGAACCCCAGTTCATTGCGCAGCACTTCGGTCAGCAGGTAGTGGTCGCCGTGGACCGGCATGCCGCTCACCTCGCCTGAGTTGATCATGACCGATGCGGCACCGGCCCGGATAGCCTCACGATACTGCGGCAACTCGTACTCGCGGTACTCGATCTCGGGCAGCCAGGCCGGAGTGCGGTCACGGCCGGTACGCGGCATCGAATAACCCAGAAAATGTTTCAGCGTGGCCGCCACGGAAGTAGGAGCCGACAGATCATTCCCCTGGTATCCGGCGATGGTGCTCAGGTTCATGACTGTGGCGATCACAGGATCCTCGCCGAAGGTTTCCTCAAAACGGGGCCAGACCGGATTGCGTCCGATGTCCAGAACCGGGTCGAAATTCCATCGGTGTCCGGACGCGCGGGTCTCCAGGGCCGTGATCCGTGCCGTCTCGTGCACCAGGTCCGGGTTGCGGGTTGCCGCCATGCCTATGTTGTGAGGAAAAATGGTGGCATCCAGGGTATAGTTGGTGCCGTGGATGGCATCGATGCCGTAGATCACCGGTATCGGGTTGGGATTCTCCATGGCAGCATCCTGGATGGCGGTGATGATCTGGTGCCAGGTCTCCAGCGAATAGGCGTTGTTGATGGCATTGAGGATGGAACCCACCTTGTACTCGTTGACGGCCAGCCGGAGCAGTTCCGGGTCGATGGTGCCGTCGGTGTTGTCGTAACCACCCTCCAGTATCAGGTTCAGGTTGACCTGGGTCATCTGCCCCACCTTCTCCGCCACGCTCATCTGCTGCAAGAGGACATCCACCTGCTGATCCAGTTCTGAGCGGACCGGTTGCTGTTCCGTCTGGAAGGCGCACAGCACTGACAGGGCCAGTGCGAATATTGTTGTCCGTGTGATCTTTGTTTTCATATGGGTCATATTGGCCTTATTTGTGTTCTTCAGGCACCGGTCAGCCGGCTGGAAACGGTGTCCGCAATTCACTGCGATGGTGTCCGTAACATACGGCAGCGGTGTCCGTAACATACGGCAGCGGTGTCCGCGGCTCACGGCGCGCGAAATCCCGATTGCCGCATGCCGGAGTGGTGTCCACAGCTTTCGCGTACAACCAGATCGGGTTTCAGGTTCCTGTGTTCGATTTCGGATTGATTGCCGCTGACCCGGTCGATGAGCATCCGGGCAGCGCACCGGCCTTTCTGGTAGATGGGTTGCCGGATGGTGGTCAGCGGAGGTATGGTATAACGGGCAAAGGAGAGGTCGTCAAAACCGACGACGGCAACATCATCAGGTACGCGCTGACCGCTTTTGTGCAGGGCGGACAGGGCCCCCATGGCCATGGTATCGCTGGCACAGAACCAGGCCGTGACTTCCGGCTGGCGCCTGAGCCGCGACAACATTTTGTCATGGCCGCTTTTCTGGGTGTAGCGCCCAATGGAGACATAAGCTTCATTTACCGGCACACCTGCATCCTCCAGGGCTTTTCTGTAACCGGCGAGCCGGTCCTGCGACTCCTGAAGCAGCTGGCTGCCGACCAAGGCACCGATGTTTCGGTGTCCGAGTCGGAGCAGATGCGTCACCGCACTGTAGCTTCCCGCGAAATTGTCCACATCCACCGAACTGATGCTGGAAAAGCCGGGGGCGTGGCCGATGAGAACCGCCGGGATCTCGCGCGACAGCAGCTCCCCTGCCAGCAAGTCGGTGACCTCTTCGGCAAACAGGATGACCCCGTCCAGCGTGTGTTCATTGAGGATGAACTTCTGGAACTCCTCCTTCATCTCGGTGGATATGAACATCTGCCGGACCGAGTAGCGCTGTGCCAGGCACTCCTCAAACACCCCGAGATAGAGCAGGGTCGAAAACCCGTTGCTCATCACGTCATTGGGGTTGCGGGTGGACAGGATCCCGATTTCGCGCGTGTTCTTTGCCGCAAGGCTGCGGGCAGCGGAGTTGCGCTGGTAGTTGTATTTTTTGACTACGTTCAGCACCCGTTCCCGGGCCACGTCACTGACATGCGGATGGTTGTTCAGCACCCGGGAAACGACCGATCGGGAGACAAATGCGTACCGGGCAACCTGGTCGATGTTGATTTTGCTCATGATGGTTCCGGTTCAGGTGATCGTGAAGGGGGTCAGGGCTGCTACTCGTGCTGATGAAGGGTATTGTAGATGGCACCGAGCAGGACATGGTCAGGGTCGTGGCTGTGTTCCCAGTACATCACCCCGGAAAGTCCTTCCGAAAGCACAAACAGGGCCTTCTCGCGCAGGGACTCTTCGTCCTCGTACGAATACATGGTACGGGTTTCCGGGTTCCAGAGCCAGGTTGCGCGGGCGTCGGCATCCCAATGCCGGACAAACCCGTTCCGGTCAATGTACTGCTCCTTCAGGACAGAGTACGGCACATTCGGGACATCGGAAGCATAGGGCTGGAACAGGCCGTTGTTTTCCGGGTGCACTCCGGTCCATCCCCTGGCATAGAAGGCCGCTCCGAGGACCAGTTTCCCGGCCGGAACCCCGGCCTCCACATGCAATCTGACGGCATCGGATGCCGAGGGACGATCATCTTGACCGGCCGTCGGGTACATGTTGGCGTGATGCCCGGTGGTCTCGGTCCAGGAACCGTGGAAATCATAGGTCATGATGTTCACGAAGTCCAGGTACCGGTGCGCCTTGTGCATTTCGGTATTGT
>SKWQ01000069.1 GCA_007128855.1 Balneolales bacterium | reverse complement strand
TTGCTGCTGGAGGTGGCGGAGGCGTATGATCAGCTCGCACTTATCGGACAGGCGCTTGCGGTCATTGCCAGGGCCGATGAGCGGCTCCGGGAGGAGCAGCGCATTGCTGACCGGGCCTACGAGGAGGGACTGGTGCCTGCATACGACCTGACCCGGCTTCGCATTGCCCGGAACGATCTGGAAAAGGAGCGGATCCGGCGGGACGGGGACAGGGAGCTGGCAGCCAGGAAGCTGGAGCATCTGAGCGGGATTTCATGGAGGCGTTTCATGGAGCCGGTTGCAGAGCCCGGCCTGCAGCTCATGGGGGTGGTGCCCGGAGAGATGGAGCAACAGGTCCGCCCGGAGGTGGAAGCACTGCGCGAAGCGGGACAGGCGGCAGACTACCTTTACCGCGCCCAGAGAGCGGATTACCTGCCGCAAGCGTACGCCTTCCTGCGCCAGGAGCTGTATGAGGATGATCTTTCGGTGCTTGAACCGGCAAGGGTGATGGGGTTCGGGCTGCGCTGGGAGCTGTTCGATGGGTTCAACCGCTCACGCCGCATCCAGAAAGCCGAACGTGACCGCATCATCGCCCGCGAGCGTCTCGAGGAAACCGTATCGCTGGTGGAGCTGGACCGCCGCCAGGCAGAAGTGCGCCTGTCGGTGGCGGAAAAGCAGCTCGAAGTCGCCCGGGAGTCGCTGACCGATGCGCACACCGCACTTCGCCTTTCCACCCAAAGGTATCGGCTGGGCCTTGCCCCGATATCGGAAAAACTGGAGGCGGAGACCGGCATGCAGCGAGCCGAGCTGGACTGGCAGCGTGCCGTTTTTGAGCAGCGCCGTGCCGCCATGGAGTTGCTCCGGTCGAACGGACAAATGAAAATCAATACCATTGCAGGTCTGTGAACTGGCGGGATTGCGTCAGGACCGGTCTTCGGGTGACCGTTCTACGGCGGGTGCAAATGCGGTATTGACCGTAAATGAAAACAGATACAAAAATCAGAAAGACGGGAGACAGATCGTGAAGAGAAAAAGCATCATAATTGTGACACTGGCGGTTGTAATAGTCCTTTCAGCCGCCGTGTTGGGTGTGCTGGCAGCCAGGCAGTATGCCGACAACCGTGAGGGCCCGCCCGAAGGCAAGGTGAAACTGGAGTCGATCTATCTGGCACCCAAGGTGCCCGGCAGGGTGTTGTCGGTCCATGTCGCCGAGGGGGATATCGTTCAGGCCGGGGACACCCTGGCAGTCATCGATGCGCCGGAAATTTCAGCCCGCGTCGATCAGGCGCGCGGAGCCGTGGCATCGGCCCGGGCGCAGTATGAGATGGCCGGCAACGGGGCCACTTCGTACGACCGCCGTCGCGCCGAAGCGCAGTTGCAGGCCGCCCGGGCGCAGTACGACTACGCCCGTGTCAGTTACCACCGGATGAAGAACATGTTCAATGATTCGCTGATCGCGGCCCAGGAATATGATAAAATCCGCTCCGGATACCTGGCCGCAAGCGCTCAGCTGGAAGCGGCAAGGGCACAGCAGGAGGACCTTGAATCCGGGGTGCGCCCGGAGAAGATCGCCATGGCCAGAGGTGACCATCAGCGCGCGCTCGCCGCACTCGCCGAGGCCGAAACGGCGTGGGCCGAGCGCATCATCACCGCCCCGAAATCCATGCGGATACAGACCGTGGTGCTGAGCGAGGGCGAACTGGCCACGCCCGGATACAACCTCTTTGCCGGCTATGACATCGCATCCCCAATGATCCGCTTCACCATGTCCGAGTATGAGCTGCGCGCATTTGAAACGGGTCAGGTCTGGAAGTTTCGCACCGGTCATGGCGCGACCGTTTTCCGGGCCTCGCTGGACCGGATCGTCCCGTTGCCCGGTTACGCCTCCGTCACGAGCATGTATCCGCGTCATCGCCTGGGGGAATCGGTATACGAACTGCGCTTCCGTCCGCTTCCCGGCGAGCCGACCGGCGAACTGCAGCACAACATGACCATCCTGCTGGATGACGTTCCGCGTCGATGATAATCCGGCATCCTCCAAAATGCATATCCTGTAAAACAGTACGTCCATGGCAGTAATACGCACATTTTTCACGATCATCCTGCGTGAATTCCACCGGTTTTCGCGAAATTCAGTGGCCATGCTCATTTTCCTCGGGGCGCCGCTGCTTTATGGCCCGCTTTTCGGGGTGCTGTACAAGGATGCCCAGCTGTACGACACGCCCATCGCGGTGGTGGACCTGGACGGCAGCATCCTGTCCGACCGCATCATCGATGCGCTGGATGAAAACGAGAATATCCGGGTGGATGGGGTTTATGCCGAAGAGTCCGGTCTGTGGGATGCCTTTGTGGCCGGGGAGGTGTACGCCATAGTGACCATACCGCGACGTTTCGAGGCCGATGTGCAGCGGGGACGCAGTCCGGAGGTCCATGTGAGCATGAACGCATCCAACATGGTCATCACCAACTACACGACGCGGTCGGTCCAGCAGGTCCTGGCGACCCTGGACGCCGGTACGCGCATCGAATCCCTCAAGAAGGCGGGTGTTCCGGCATCGGTTGCCGAAGAGAGCCACAGCGCCTTCCAGACCGTGTTCAGCCGCTATTTCAATCCATCCAACAACTACCTGATCTTCCTGCTGCCGGGTCTGCTGGGCATGGTGCTGCAGCAGGTGTTCATGCTGGTGCTGGCGCTCAGTTTCAGCCAGGAGTTCGAGGAGCAGTCGTTCGTGCATCTGCTGCGCCATTCGCGCTCGGCCTTCCTGATTTTGCTGGCCAAGTCATTCCCCTACTGGGTGATGGGTATGCTGATGTGGCTTTTCAGCCTGCACGGCATCATGTATGCGTTTGATGTGCCGGTGGATGGACGGCTGTGGGGCATCTACCTGTTCTCGTTCCTGTTTGTGATGGCCATGAGCAGTATCGGAATCATGGTCAGCGCCGCGATCCCCTCGCAGCTCAAGGCCACCGAAGTGCTCATGGTGATCGCCGCACCGGCGTTCCTGGTGAGCGGGTTCACCTGGCCGCTCTACCAGATGCCGGCCACGGTCCAGGTCGTGGCGCACCTGATCCCTACCACCCATTTCCTGGAAGGTTTCCGCAAGATGATCCTGGCCGGGGCGGAGCTGGTCCACCTGCAGTCAGAAGTCTTCTGGCTGGTGCTGCTCACGCTGATCCCGTATTTCCTGACGCTGTTTATTATCAAGCGCCGGATCCGGATCACGGAAGAGCATTTTGCCGGGCAGTTGGGTATCCAATAATCAGATCCGGCTGTCAGAGAACCATTCCCGGATCACTGTGCCGTATCCAGCCCGCGCCGGCGCAGAAGCGCCTCCACGCCCGGCTCCTGTCCGCGGAAATCCATGTACAGGTCCATCGCCTCACGGGTGCCACCGCGGGAGAGGATGGTGCTGCGGTAGTGGTCGCCGTTTTCGCGTGTCAGTCCGCCCAACTCCTTCATGTGCGCAAAGGCATCGGCAGCAAGTACTTCACTCCAAATATACGCGTAGTAGTTGGCGGAGTATCCACCCGAGACGATGTGGGCGAAATACGGGGTCTTGTACCGCGGCGGGACCGGCTCATAATCCAGTCCGTATTTGGCCAGGGAGGCGTTTTCAAACGCGACGACATCATCGGGGACGGCGTCGGGTGTGAGGGTGTGCCACTCCATGTCGACCATGGTCGCGGCCACGTACTCCTGGGTTTCAAAGCCCTGGTTGAAATCACGGGCGGCGATGATGCGGTCGAGCAGTTCCTGCGGGATGCGCTCGCCGGTTTCATAATGGATGGCGTAGTTGGCCAGCACTTCGGGATGGATGGCCCAGTCTTCCTCGAAGGTGGACGGGAACTCGACGAAGTCCCGCGGCACGGCCGTCATGGCCTGGGAGGGGAATTCCACGTCGGAGAACAGACCGTGCACGCCGTGACCCATTTCGTGGAAGAGCGTGGTTACGTTGTCGAACGTGATGAGCGCGGGCTCGCCTTCGGCGGGTTTGGCGATGTTCAGCACGTTGACGACTACCGGCTTCTGGCCGAGCAGGTGCGATTGTCCCACAAAGGAACTCATCCACGCCCCGCCGCGCTTGGAGTCGCGGG
>SKWQ01000024.1 GCA_007128855.1 Balneolales bacterium | reverse complement strand
GCCAATACGGTCGAACGGACCGGCATGCAGGTGCTCCAGGCCGAAAGCGAAATCGCCTCGATCAACATGGTCTACGGCGCGGCCGGCTGCGGCAAGCGGGCGATGACCTCGTCCTCAAGTCCGGGCATCAGCCTCAAAATGGAGGGGATTTCCTATATGGCCGGGGCCGAGCTGCCCTGCGTGATCGTGAACGTGGTGCGGGCCGGACCGGGCCTGGCGACCATCCAGCCCTCACAGTCCGACTATTTCCAGGCGGTCAAGGGCGGCGGACACGGAGATTACAAGCTCATCGTGCTGGCACCGTCGACCGTACAGGAGAGCGTGGATTTCATAAAGCTGGGATTTGACCTGGCGTTCAAGTACCGCAACCCGGTCATGATCCTTTCCGACGGCATCATCGGACAGATGATGGAAAAAGTGGAGCTGTTCGAGCAGCAGCCCCGGCTCACCGAGCCGCCCGAGTGGGCCACCAGAGGCAAGAAACCCGGGGAGAAAAGCACCGTGATCACCTCGCTGCATCTGGAGTCGGAGGATATGGAACAGGTGAACCTGCGGTTGCAGGCAAAGTACCGTGAAGTGGAGAAGAACGAGGTACGGTTCGAGTCGTACCGCTGCGAGGATGCCGAAGTGCTGTTCGTGGCGTTCGGATCCAGTGCGCGGATCGCCCGCAAGGCGATGGACATGGCGCGCATGAAGGGAATCCGCGCCGGCCTGCTCCGTCCCATCACCCTCTTCCCGTTCCCGGTGGAGGAGATCCGGCGGCTGGCGGGACAGGTAAGCGGCATGCTCACCGTGGAGATGAACGCCGGACAGATGGTGGAGGATGTGCGCCTGGCAGTGAACGGACGCACGCCCGTGGAGCATTTCGGACGCTTCGGGGGCATGATCCCGGGTCCGGATGAGATCCTGGACGCGCTGGAGACGCGTCTGGAAGAGTGGCACAAACCCCATCCACAAGATTTTTAAACCGAAACAGCAACAGCGGAGCCATCATGGCAGAACAATCGATCATCAGTCCCGAAAACCTGGTCTACAAAAAGACCGAAGTCATGACCGACCGGGAGCTGCACTATTGTCCGGGATGCGGACACGGAACCGCGCACCGCATGCTCGCCGAGGCCATTGACGAACTCGGCATCCAGAGCGAGACCATCGGCGTGGCGCCGGTCGGCTGCTCGGTGCTGGCCTACTACTACCTGAACGTGGACATGCAGGAGGCGGCGCATGGCAGGGCGCCGGCCGTGGCAACCGGCATCAAGCGCGTCCTCCCGGAAAAATATGTCTTTACGTATCAGGGGGATGGGGACCTGGCCGCGATAGGGACGGCCGAGACCATCCACGCCTGCAACCGCGGGGAGAACATACTGATCGTGTTCATCAACAACGGGATCTACGGGATGACGGGCGGACAGATGGCCCCGACCACGCTGGCCGGCATGAAAAGCTCGACCTGTCCGATGGGACGCGATGTGCTCACCATGGGGAATCCGCTGAAGATCTCCGAACTGGTGGCGCAGCTGCCCGGGACGTACTACGTGACGCGGCAGTCGGTGCACACACCGGGCAATGCGCGCAAGGCCAGGCGGGCGATGAAGAAAGCCCTGGAGTACCAGAAGGAGAACAAGGGGACCTGTCTGGTGGAGGTTGTTTCGAACTGTCCCTCCGGATGGAAGATGAACCCGGTGGATTCCAACAAGTGGATGGAGGAGAACATGTTCCCGTTTTACCCCATCGGGGATATCAAGGTGCCCGGCAAGGGGCTGGTGGCCGACGGGAAGAACGGCAGTTAGCCGGTGGATGCGGCCTGTGCCGGATAGTGGCCGGAAAGCGCCGAAACAGCGCAGAAATTATGGCAATAACAAGCGAACGTAGAGGGAATTCGATATGACAGAAGAGATGATCATTGCCGGTTTTGGTGGACAGGGGGTGTTGTCCATGGGACAGATTTTGTGCTATGGCGGGGTGATGCAGGAGCTGGAGGTGAGCTGGATGCCATCGTACGGACCGGAGATGCGCGGCGGGACGGCCAACTGCACCGTGATCCTGAGTGACGAGCCGATCAGTTCTCCGGTGCTGACGCGTTTCGACACGGCGATCGTGCTCAACCAGCCGTCGATGGACAAGTTCGAGAAGACCGTGAAGCCGGGCGGACTGCTCATCTATGAGGAGAACGGGATGACGCGCAAACCGGAGCGCACGGATATCGAGGTGCGGTCGCTCGGGGCGTATGACGAGTCGGTACGCATGAAAAACACCAAGGTGTTCAACATGATCGTGATCGGCGGGCTGCTGGCGGTCAAGCCGGTGCTGGAAGTAGAGAACGTGATCAAGGGACTGGAGAAGGTGCTGCCGGAGCGCTACCACCACCTCATTCCGCTCAACGAGGAGGCGATACGCCGGGGCATGGAGCTGATGCAGGAGAAGGCCGGGGTTTGAGTCCCATGCTGCTCTCCCGCGCCATCAGGCCCATGATCCTGATCCTCCTGCTGGTTTCAAACCAGACAGCTGCGGCATGGCCGGCAACCGGGCTGGACATGGAAACGGTGCCGTCTGATACCGCCGCCGCCGTTCTCGACGAACCGGAAACCTACCAGAGCAACAGGTTCCTGCTTCCTTTTGCCAGCTACACCCCGGAAACGAGCCTGATGCTGGGCGGTGTCGGAATGTACCAGTTCAAACCCGCCCATGCTGCCGGTGAAACCCGATCCTCCCGGATAATAGTGGCGGCCATTTACACGCTCAACAAGCAGTTCCTGATGGAGTTTCATCCGGCTGTGATCACCCGGGAGGAACAGTGGATCTTCGAAGGAAGCCATTTTTTTGCGTACTTCCCGGACCGGTACTGGGGGATAGGTCCGGCAAGCCGGAGCGCGGAGGAGATGGAGGTTGAATTTCGGGTGCTGCTGTTCGAGCAGGTATTTCTGCGGAAGATAGGCCCGGGTCTGCATGCCGGACCGTTTCTGCGCTGGTCCCGACTGTCACGTCTGAAACTTGCGAAAACGGATGGAAGTCCTGTCCCGGAGGAGCGGATCGACCGGGAAGAGAACAGTACCCTGCCCGGTATCGGCCTGTCTGTCCGGCTGGATGCGCGCAACAGCATCAATTGGCCCACGAAACATCACTATGTCGATATTTCGGCCCTCTATTATCCCGGATTTATTGGGTCAACGCATCCGCATGCGAGCTGGAAACTGGATGGACGCGCCTATTTCGATGTGCGTGGCGACGGGTCGTCCGTGCTGGCATTCCAACTGCTGACCCGCTTCACCGAAGGCCGCCTGCCTTTTCAGGAGTTTTCGATGCTGGGCGGACAGGAAATCCTGCGGGGATACCACCAGGGGCGGTTTCGTGATGCCAACGCCATGCAAGTACAGGCCGAATTCCGCAGGCGTGTGTACGGACGGTTCGCGCTCGCGGTGTTTGCCGCGACCGGCGAGGTTTGGAACCGGTTTGAGGATTTTTCACTCGCCAATCCCAAATATGCCGCCGGTGCGGGGCTGCGATTCGACACGAATCCGAAGGACACCAGCAACCTGCGCATCGACTACGGCATCGGAAAGCACGGCAGCGGATTGTACATCACCATAGGTGAGGCATTCTGACGTGTCCGGCCAGGCAGCAGATCCGCAGTCAGGGTGCAGGAGTAAATACGAAACGGAGTGTGACATGTTTCCCGGAACGGTGATCTTGCTTCCAGTCATGGTGTTGCTCACGATTGCAGTGCTGCTATTATTTCATCAGCAATTTGTGTCGAATTGTGCTCCAGGCGCAAGTTTTACGCTGCAGCGTGGTCTGTATGAAAAAAGCACTTGAACATTCCAATAAAAAATGATATCATTATGCTATCACTCATAACTGCAAATCCGACGACCATGGCTGACATACTCATCAGAAACCTGGATGAAACCACACTTGATCGGTTGAAGAAAAAGGCAATGGCCAACAACCGGTCAATGAACGCCGAAATCAAGGCGCTCCTGGAGGAGTACGCCGGCACATCCACCAGGGAAGAAGCCATTTCCATGATAGCCGAAGCAAGGGTTTCCTATGAAGCGGGGAGAAAGTCCGCTCCGGATCTCATGG
>SKWQ01000118.1 GCA_007128855.1 Balneolales bacterium | reverse complement strand
ACCAGCGACGACGAGCGCTGGAAAAGCAACATGCGGGAGTTGCTGGAAAAACTCTGACGGCCGGAATGTGACCTGCGGCGCGCTGTCCTGAAGGATGCGCGCCGCGAGGGTCTTGGGCTGCTTATCCGAAGGGTCCGCCACGGCACTTCAAAGGTGTTATTCCTGCTGGATGCGCTCCGCGTTGCAATTTCGTCATTCCTACAGGGTGCGCACCGTGCTTCCGCAGTGCAGCATTCGGTCGCCGTGGTACGGATTCATGATCCGCTCCTGCGTGCTCAGCCAGTCGCCGTTGCCACCGTTGACCATGGGGCACCGCTGGTGGTAGAGTTGGCCCTTTTGATGTCCGAACGCTTCGACCATGGCGATCATGGTTTCCGACAGGTCGTGATATGATCTGCGCTGTTCTTCCACGTCATCGCCGCTTTCGATCTCCCGGCTGCGCGCCTGCAACACCGCAATCCACCCGGCGGCCCGATCCCTTACCGGTTCGTCGAACCCGGTCTGGTCCAGCTCTTCGACGGATGCACCCAATCGTCCCGCAGCTTCCGACGCGGCCGACGTATTTGATTCCACCAGGACGTCCGAAAGCGCCAGGTAATTGTCGAGAACCGCATCGAACAGTCCCGCTGCGGGTTCCTCAAGGTGATGGTCCGGGGTTCTGTCGGATTCCCAGTATTCCATGGCATCATGCTCCTGTTGCATTTGATCACCATGCTGGTCGTGTGTCGCGTCGGACTGGGTATGAGGGGTATGATCACCGTTCCCGCCGCACGCGGCAACGAAGACGATCATGCTCAAAATGGCTGTGTATTTCATGTTTGTTTCCTTTGGTTGTTATTGGGTTTCAAGTGTAACGATTATTTCACTCACAGTTGCCGGAAATAAATCGGCCGCAAGGAACGGACATCTGTGATCCTTTGAATTTCAGCTTCGCCTGCCTCACCGATCGCGCAACCGGACCAGGTGCAGGGACCGTAACCTGACCGATCCGGTTCCATCCAGCAGAAGACCGGTGCGACCTGACTCCCATGGGGAAGTGTGCTCATGGACGATCATGTCTTCGTTGATGTATCCGTGCAAATGCCTGCCATCGGCGACCGCCCGCATCGCAAACCATCCACTCCCGTGCCAGTCATTTCGGACTATTACGGCATCCGTGCCGTTCTCATGCCGGGCCATCTGTACCTGATGTCCGTTATAATCCATAAAGCCATATTGATCCGGTGACTGATACTGGTACACCAGACCGAAACGTCCTTCAAAGTCATCCGCTTGCACCACCGCCTCCAGGCTGACATCGCGCGCGGTTGCGTCAAACAGTATGATTACAGGTCCGGCCTCCGCAATAGATCGCAATTCCAGATACACCCCTTTTTCCTCATCTTCAGCCACCTGCAGTTGCAGAGTATCCGTGAGGTCTGACTCATGGATGATCTCAGCGTGCTCAAGCAACACGTCATCGGCCTGGCTTCCGGCAGTCCAGACAAATCCGTCATCGCCGCTATCGAACCGGCTTTCTTCCGCAAATTCGGGTTCCGTTGCCGGCACTTCCATCGCCGATACACCGACCCCGTGCTTGTACACCAGCTTCTTGCCGAGTTCTCCGGTTTGCCACAACATGCCCATGCCAGCCAGCGCGGCCAGGGTAAAAAACACGCGTAAAAGGTGGCCGCGATCACGTCCGAGAACATAGAGTCCGACCCGAATGAGAGTGAACACAAGAAAAAAGATCGTGGTATACAGTGCCCAGTCATCATGATCGCTCATTACCGTCTGGGCCTGGACGCTCACCTGTACGGTTTCGGATGCCAGCCGCCCTGTCCAGAAGGCGGCTATGCTTCCCAGCGATCCGGCAGCATAGAGGATCAGCACAGTCAGCCCCAACTTGTCATTGAGCCGCGGAATCCACTGCAACAGATCCAGGATGACCGCAAAAACCAGCAGCCCGATCGGGAAATGAACGATCATCGGGTGGATATTGGGCGCCCATTCAGGCAGAAATTGAATCAAATTAACGAGTATCAAGGCTTCAGGGGTTATATGGTAGATTTTAAGATCAATTAATTATACATTGCTTATATACATCACTTATCAGGCCTGATGAAAAGAACCCAGATTTACATTCCTGAACATCTTCAGCAGAAACTGGAATCCCTTTCAAAAAGCAGGGGCAGCAGTAAAAGTGCAATCATCCGGGATGCCGTTGTACAGTATCTTGAACAGCAGTCGGATGCAGAACGGAAAAACAGACTGCGAGCGGGGGCTGGAATGTGGAAAAACAAAAAAGATATTCCGGATATAGCAAAGCTCCGCGAGGAAATGGAACGAACACTGTAAGAGGGGTAGGTTGCAGCTATTTTTATTTGATTCCGATATCATAATCGATTATCTCCGAGGTTTTGAGGGAGCATTGAAATTCTTTGAGTCATTTGATCATGATTTTCATACTTCCGTGGTCACGGTTGCCGAATTGTATTCCGGGGAGAGAGATAAGGACCACCAGGAACTTGAGTATTTCATGTCGCTGTTTACTGTATTCCCTCTAACGGTCGAGATCGCAAAAGAAGCGGGGTTTTTGAGGCAATCTTACTTCAGGAGCCATGGAATGGGTCTTGCTGATGCCATGGTAGCCGCAACGGCAAAAGCCCATGGTGCAACGCTTCTCAGTTTGAATTCTCGCCATTTTTCCATGCTGGATAACCTGTTGATTCCATATACTAAGTAAATTGTTCTCAAACATCGCGGATCACTTTTTCAAGTTGATCACGAATGTGTTTTGCAATCGGTTCCAGTTCGTCATTTTCAACAGCCTGCATGGAAGCCATAGGGTCTACAGCGGAAACTTCCACTACACCGTCTTCATGTTCTTCCACAATTACGTTGCAGGGCAGCATGGCCCCGATTTTGTCTTCGGCCAAAAGTGCTTTATGGGCATTGGCAGGATTGCAGGCGCCCAATATTTTGTATTTTTTGAAATCGATATCCAGTTTATTCTTTAGCGTTTCTTTAACATCGATTTCGGTCAGAACTCCAAAGCCATATTTTTTAAGTTCTTCCGTGACTTTATTGACAGCGTCGTCAAACGTGCCATTGAATGTTGTTGACATGTAGTATTTCATTGCATTCAGCTCCTTTTTAGGATCAGTTATCATTTAAGGCTATCAGCAGGCCAAGTTCCGATTCCCCGCGATTGCGTTTGAAATGCTCCTCTTTTTACCTAACATTTTATTAGTGTGAAAAGGTCTCTGAAAAAAAATCATTGATGTAATCGTACTACAGGTTTTTTTTGTTGGACCAATTGCTTCTCGTCTTTTTTTCACAAGTTCAGCAGTTTGCCGGATATCATTTCGGGTTTTAGGCTTATCAAGCAACTCTTTCTTTTATAACTGATTATGGTCTGCCTGCCATGTACAGAGTTCTGTTACTATGTTATATGATTTTGACAGCCTACTCGTTTTTTACGATCCCATCTTCAGCAGCCGGGCATTGATCGCCACGATGACCGTGCTCATCGACATCAGCACCGCACCCATGGCCGGACTCAGGATGATTCCCCAGGCAAACAGCACGCCGGCGGCCAGCGGGATGGCAACCACGTTGTAGCCGGTCGCCCAGAACAGGTTTTGCACCATCTTGCCGTAGGTCGCACGTGAGAGCTGAATGACATGCGCCACATCTTCCGGATTATTGCGGACCAGCACAATATCCCCGGTTTCCACGGCGACATCCGACCCGGCGCCAATAGCAATTCCCACATCCGCGGTGGCAAGCGCCGGAGCGTCATTGACCCCGTCACCGGTCATAGCCACTTTTTTGCCCTGACTCTGAACTTCCTTCACTTTGTCCGCTTTTTCATCCGGAAGCACCTCGGCAAATACCTGGTCGATACCAAGTTCACCCGCCACATATTCGGCGGTCTGGCGGTTGTCACCGGTAAGCATGATGGCCTGAATGCCCATTTCGTGAAGACGGTCGATTGCCTGCCGGGACTCCTTGCGGATTTTGTCACCGAGTGCAATCGCTCCTTCCAGTGTCCCGTCAATTACAACGAATACCACTGTCTTTCCCTGGGCGGATGTCTCTT
>SKWQ01000020.1 GCA_007128855.1 Balneolales bacterium | reverse complement strand
GGCATGATGTCATCGAGGTGGCGCAGGCGCGGCAGGCTGATGTCCATCATGGTGACGTTGGCACCCATGCCGGCGGCCATTTTGGCGGCGTTCACACCGACGATGCCGCCGCCCAGGATCAGCACGTTGCCCGGCTTCACGCCCGGGATGCCCCCGAGCAGAACACCGCGTCCACCCTGTGATTTTTCCAGATATTTGGCGCCCTGCTGGACGGACATGCGTCCGGCCACTTCGCTCATGGGGATGAGCAGCGGCAGGGAGCGGTCCGGGCTTTCGACGGTTTCGTAGGCAATGGCGATGCAGCCCGAATCCATCACGGCACGTGTGAGCGCTTCGCTGGCGGCAAAGTGGAAATAGGTGAAGACGATCTGGCCCTCGCGCATGCGCTTGTATTCGGGTCCGACCGGCTCCTTGACCTTCATGATCATGTCGGCTTCGGCCCAGATGTTCTCGACATCGGCGACGATCTGCGCGCCGTTCTTTTCATAGATTTCGTCCGGGAATCCGCTGCCTTCGCCGGCACCGGCTTCCACGATGACCTTGTGTCCTTTGCGAGTGAGGCTCAGCGCACCGGATGGCAGCAGCGCCACTCTGTTTTCGTGTGATTTTATTTCCTTAGGTACTCCGATTAACATGATACAATCCCCGCTGGTTTAATGGTTGCAATGAAAGAAAGAGCAAACGTGTGTCGATAATAATTATATGGGAAGGCAAATGGCCATGACATCCCTGAATATCGCCCGAAATATACAAAAAAAACACCCTGGAAATTCAGAAATATCACTCCGATTTTGGCTTTTTGCATTGAATTACGACCACGGACTTCCGTATTATAGTGCCCATGTTATCAAAAGAAATTTTCCGGAAGATCAGACGCATCGAAATCCGCACCAAGGGATTGGTGAACGAGGTGTTCGGAGGCGAGTACCAGTCCGCTTTCAAGGGGCGTGGCATGACTTTTGCTGAAGTGCGGCCCTACCAGTTCGGCGACGATGTGCGGCAGATCGACTGGAACGTGACGGCCCGCAATGAGGAGCCCTATATCAAGATCTACGAGGAAGAACGGGAGCAGACGCTGATGCTCTGCGTGGACATCTCCCCCAGCGGGCAATTCGGCAGCGGCGAGCAGCGCAAGCTGGACCTGGTGACCGAACTGTCGGCGGTACTGGCCTTCAGCGCCATCAAAAACAACGACAAGGTGGGGCTGCTCCTGTTCACCGACCGGATCGAGAAGGTGGTCACCCCGCGCAAGGGCCGCGCGCACGTGCTGCGGCTCATCCAGGAGCTGCTGACGACCGAACCGCAGGGACAGGGAACCGACATCGGCAATGCGACCGGATACCTTACCAAAATCCTGCGCCGGCGTTCCATATTCATCCTGATCAGCGATTTCCAGTCCTCCGGATATGAAAAGCAGTTGCGCATCACCAACCGCAAGCACGATTTCGTGAGCATCGTCATCGACGATCCGCTGGAGCGGGAGCTGCCCGATTTGGGGCTCATTCCGCTGCGCGATGCCGAAACCGGCATGTACCGCGTTATTGACACGTCCAGCACCGCAGTGCGCGGCCAGTACTACCGGCGCCGGCGCAACCGCATGGATCGCTTGCAGAAGCTCTTTTTGAAGCATCGCATCGATTCCATCACCCTGCAGACAAATGAATCCTACATCGAACCGGTAATGAATTTCTTCAAAAGGCGCGTCAGCCGACACTGAAACCATCCACCAACCCTTCAGACCCAACCGATCCCATGCCTGGCCGTCCGTTTCCATCTCTCTCCCTGCTGCTGATGCTCCTGGCATTCAGCCTGGCGGTCGTATGGAACGGTGCGGGAACGGCAATGGCACAGCAGGCCGTCAGTGCGATCGACCGCGACACCCTGCGCACCGGCGACAGGATCACCTATCAGGTGCGCATTACCGGCTCGGAGGGCTTCCCGCGCATCGTCTATCCCGACAGCGCCGACTTCGCTCCCGACTTCCTTATCCGCAGCCGGCAGGTGGAACGCGACGGGCGGGGCGATACGCTCACCTATTTCCTGACTTTTTTCGGGGTGGATGACGGGGCGGTGCCCGAAATGAACGCCGGGCTCGTACGGAGGACCGACACCTTGTGGCTGGCCATACCCGAGGTGCCGTTTGCGTTCCGGAGCCGGGTCGAGGATCCCGATGCGGACATGCGGCCGCTCAAACCCATCTACCCGTTTTTCCGGAGCTGGTGGCCGTACCTGCTGCTCGGGCTGGTCCTGGCCGGTATCACAGCGTGGCTGATGTACCGTTACAGGCAGAAGCTGATCCCCGAGCCAAAACCGGTCAACAGGCCTGTGGTCCGCGTTGAGCCGTTCCGCAACCCGCTTGACGATCTGCGCCGCGAGCTGGACCGCATCCAGTATGCTTATGGCGAACCGCACCGGCTTTACAAGCAGTATTACACCGAACTTGGGGATGCGTTCCGCTCCTATTTTGAACGGGCCTACCATTTTCCGGCGCTGGAGTCCACCACCTGGGAGCTCATCCGCGACCTGCAATACCACAAGGCCGATGAGGAAGTACTGCAGCTGCTCACACGCATCCTCGAGGAGGCGGACCTGGTCAAATTTGCGAAGTATGAGCCCAATGAAGCCGATTGCAGCAACGTTATGAAACTGGCACGCTCCCTGTACCAGTGCATATCGGAAAGCGACCGGTACCGCATCGCCGTGCTGCGCAAGAAGCACGAAGAGGAGCAAAAAGAGAAAATATCAGAAGACACCGAATATGATTTGGGATAATCCCGCATGGTTCTGGGCGCTGTTGCTCATCCCGGTGATACTGTGGATGCAGTATCGGTATTACAAGCGCAAGCAGATTCCCTATCTGACCTACTCCGACACTTCCGACCTGGACTATCTGCCCGGTAACTGGCGTTCCTATGGGGTGTATGCCGGCTTCGGGCTGCAGGTAGTCGCCGTGACACTGATCATCCTGGCGCTGGCGCGTCCGCAGGCCGAACGCTCCTACCATGAGCGGCAGGTGGAAGGCATCGACATCATGCTGGTGATCGACATCTCCTCCTCGATGCTGGCCGAGGACATGAAGCCCAACCGACTGCTTGCCGTCAAGGAGGTGGCTTCGCGTTTCATCGAACGACGGGAATCGGACCGGGTAGGCATCGTGGTGTTCGCCCGGGAGAGTTTTACCCTGGTGCCGCCCACGCTTGACTATGCGTTGCTGCAGGATCAGCTGGCGCATGTCGACCTGGGCATGGTGCGGGACGGGACGGCCATCGGCATGGGACTGGCCACGGCGGTCAACCGCCTGCGCAACAGCGATGCCGAGAGCCGGGTGATCATCCTGCTGACCGACGGCGAGAACAATGCCGGAGAGATCGATCCGCTCACGGCCGGGGAGCTGGCGGCCACGTTCGGCCTGCGCGTCTACACCATCGGGGCCAGTACCGACGCCCGGACGGCGCCCTACCCCGTCCACGACCCCATCCGCGGCACCCGGTACCACGAGATCCGTGTGGAAATCGACGAGGAGATGATGCGCACCATCGCCGAACACACCGGTGGACGCTATTTCCGGGCCACCGACAATGAGTCGCTGGAGCAGGTCTACAGCGAGATCGACCAGCTTGAACGCACGGCGTTTGAGGAGCTGACCTATCAGGAGTTCACCGATCTGTACCGCGGACTGCTTGGCTGGGGAATGGCACTGCTCCTTCTGTCGTTTGTATGCGACAGGATCGTGTTCCGCACCGGCCTGAGCTGATACTTGATACACGACCCCTGGGCCGGATATACCCCTTTGTTGACCAGACACAGATTCGTCATCCCATGTCACTGAAGCAGATCTCACAGATTTTTTCAAAGCAATTTCCGCTGGATGAGCTGTCCAAGCTGCTCACCCCCGGCAAGGTAGTGCGGTTGCAGCAGTTTGTCGGAGCGGCGGCCTCGCTTGCGCTCAGGGATCTGGCAGAAAGGCATTTGCCGCTGATCGTCATCACCTCCGACAATGAACGCGCCCAGTTCCTCAAGTCGGATCTGGAGACGCTGGGCGTGGAAAACTCGCTTTACTTTCCACCCGGCGGCACCAAACCATACG
>SKWQ01000077.1 GCA_007128855.1 Balneolales bacterium | reverse complement strand
CGAGACCAAAGGGGCGATGACCGACAATGACCGGAAGCTGCTGGAAGCGATCGCTGACGAACTCGCGGAGCTGTTCTGAGCCGACAGCGTCCGGCAGATAACTGTTTTACAGCCCGGGAAGCAGCGTCTTCAGAAACTGCCCGGTGAAACTCTGCGGATGGCGGGCCACCTCCTCGGGAGTACCCTCGCAAACGATGTTACCACCACCAAAGCCGCCCTCCGGACCGATATCGATTACCCAGTCGGCGGACTTGATCACGTCCAGGTTGTGCTCTATGATGATCACTGAGTGCCCGTGATCTATCAGCCGGTTGAACGACTCCAGCAGCTTGGCAATGTCCTCGAAATGCAGCCCGGTCGTGGGCTCGTCGAAGAAGTACAATATATGCTCTTTATCGGTTCGCGACAGGTATTTTGCCAGTTTGACGCGCTGTGCCTCGCCGCCTGAAAGGGTGGTCCCGCTCTGGCCCAGACGCAGGTAGCCCAGACCCACATCCTCCAGCACCTGCAGACGGTTGACGATCGGCGACTCATCCACAAAAAAATCGAGCGCTTCGGAGACGGACATCTCCAGCACGTCGTGGATGTTCTTCCCGCGGTATTTGATGCCGAGCACATCCTTCCGGAACCGCGTGCCGCCGCACGCCTCGCACGGCAGCTCGATATCCGCAAGGAACTGCATCTCAATGGTCTGCACGCCTTCACCCTGACACGTTTCGCACCGGCCGCCCGGCACATTGAACGAAAAGTGTCCCGCCGTGAAGCCCATGATGCGGGCCTCCCTTGTCTTCGAGAACAGATCGCGGATGCCGTCGAAGGATTTGGTGTAGGTGGCGGGGTTGGACCGGCTTGACCTTCCGATCGGTGTCTGGTCCACCATCTCCGCGCCGTCGATGTGCTGCAGTCCCTTCAGCGATTTGAACCGCCCGACCCGGTCGTTGTACACTCCCAGCTCCTTCATGATGCCCGCGTAGAATGTCCGGTGCACGAGTGTGGATTTCCCCGACCCGCTCACTCCGGTCACGCAGACCAGCTTGCCCAGCGGCAGGCGGGCCGTTACGTTTTTCAGGTTGTGCTCGGACGCCCCCTCCAGCACGATCTCCCTGCCGCTGCCCTTGCGCCGCTTCTCCGGCACGACAATGGCCTTTTGTCCGCTGAGATACTTGCCGGTGAGCGTTTTGGATTTCAGCAGTCCTTCGTAGTCGCCCGAGTAGCACACCTCGCCGCCGTGCCGGCCGGCAAACGGGCCGATGTCGATCAGGTTGTCGGCCGCGCGGATCATCTCCGGGTCATGCTCCACAACCAGCACAGTGTTGCCAATGTCGCGGAGCGATTTGAGGATGTGTATGAGCCGGTCGTTGTCGCGCGGATGCAAACCGATGGTCGGCTCATCCAGCACGTAAAGGCTCCCGATCAGCGAACTTCCCAGGGCATTGGCCAGGTTGATGCGCTGCGCCTCGCCGCCGCTGAGCGTGTTGGTCAGCCGGTTGAGCGTAATGTAGTGCAGTCCGACTTCATCCAGGTATCGCAGGCGCTTGCGGATCTCATAGAGAATCTGTCCGCCCACACCCATTTCGAAGTCAGTGAGCTTCAGTTCGTCGAAAAACCGGCGCGCATGGCCGATCGTCATCTCCGAGATCTGTCCGATGTGCATATCCGCGATCCTGACGTAGAGCGAATCGCGCCGCACCCGGTAGCCGTCGCACTCCGGGCACCGCGAGTATCCCCGGTAGCGCGCATAGAACACGCGCATGTGTACCTTGTAGAACTCCCCGCGCACCTGCTCGAACACGCTGTGGATACCGGGGTACTCGTCCTTCCCGTACCAGATGATGTGCATCACCTCTTTGGACAGCGTTTCGTACGGGTCGTCGATGGGCAGGCTGTAGCGGGCGGCCACCTTGACCAGAAGCTTCAGGTTGTGCAAAAATTTCGGGGAGTTGAACGGCTGGATGGCGCCACCGCGGATGGAAAGCTCGGGATCCGGGATCACCTTGTCCTCGTCTATGCCCTGCACGCGTCCGAAACCCTCACAGCTCCGGCACGCCCCGAACGGGTTGTTGAAAGAGAACATCTGCGGTGTGGGCTCGGTGAAATCGATGCCGTCGCGCTCAAACCGCTCGCTGAACAACAGTTCCTCGCCTTTGTGCAGTTTGATGTAGCACCGTCCGCGCCCCTCCAGGAAGGCTGTCTCCACCGAATCGACGATACGGGAGCGGAATTCATCGTCGTCTTTCTTTATGGCAAGCCGGTCGACCACCACGCGCACCTGCTCGGGGTGGTATTTTTTCAGGTTCACCTCGTCGCGGCTCAGATCCACCATCTGCTCCTCAGGCAGGAGGATGCGGTTGAGCCCTTTCTGCCGGAATATCTCCAGCTCGGCGCGCATCTTCTTGTTCTTCTCCATGCTCACCGGAATCAGCACATAAAACCGCTGCTTTTCCTCGAGTTTTTTCAGCAACTCATCGGCTACGATCTGTGGCGTATCTTTGCGGACCGGCTCGCCGGAAACCGGGGAAATGGTCCTGCCGACACGGGCGTACAGCAGCCGCAAATAGTCGTAGATCTCGGTGGTGGTGCCAACGGTTGACCTCGGGTTGGTCGTGGTGTTTTTCTGTTGGATGGCCATGGCCGGCGAGATTCCCTGCATGAAATCCACATCCGGTTTGTCCATGCGCTCCAGGAACTGCCGGGCATAACTCGACAGGCTCTCCACATAGCGCCGCTGTCCCTCGGCATAGATGGTATCGAACGCCAGGCTGGACTTGCCCGATCCGCTCACACCGGTTACAACCGTCAGCCGGTTTCTCGGGATGGTGACATCAATGTTCTTCAGGTTGTGCACCCGTGCACCCTTGATGATGATGGGCGACCGGGTAGAGCTGCCACCCGTGCCGTTACCGTCAGTGATGTCCGGTTTGTTTTTCAAAGCAGGTTTTGTCCGGGATGAACTCATGGAACGAATGAAGCGGGAATAGGAAGTATGCCGGGAATCGTGCAATTGTGTAAAATACAGGGAATGCTACCAATCATACAACGCCGGGCCGGACGCTTCTGTTCCGGCTGGTCCCGTTCCCGGAAAATAGGCCGCCCTGGAACTCCTCATAAGAGGAATTATCCTCTTGGACGATATCAGTCGCGGACCTGCACTCCCCGTGTCACTTCCATGATGTGCCGCTCCATTCCATTCTTGATATTTTCGCGGACATGCTCCACCCCCTCATCGATGTACATGGCATGGATGAACAGTTCTTTTTTGTCTTCTGACACTTCCAGGCTGAGCGTACCGGGTGTCAGCGAAATCATGTTGGCAAGAATTGTGATCTCCAGATCGGACGTCACTGTCAGGGGAATATCCACTACTCCGGATTTCATGTGGAACCCCGGACGCATCACATCAATGGCCACGCGCACACTCGATACAACAAGCTCCTTCAGGAAAAACAGGATAAGCGTAATGCCTTTCCAGACCCGACGAGTGTAATGATTTTTATCGATTGCCGGTTCAACCACAATCAAAACCAGATAACCCAGGATCAGGCCGATCAGCAGGTTTCCGAAAGAGAACGTCGCGGTAACCGCGGTCCAGATCAGCGCCAGAATGATATGAAAGAGAAAGATTTTCATTGCGGTCCCAATACGGCTTCAATGTATACGGATGTATCGAGCAGCTGCTCGGCTGCGGTCATGCACAGCTCCAGGAACGGTTGGGCATTGAGTCCGACCAGAATGATCATTCCGGCAATGATCATGACCGGAATGACAAGTATGTACAGCTTGCCGGCACCGAACAGCGGTAATTTGCCAAAATGCCCGGGCACCTCTTCCGGGACCGTTCCCCAGAAGGCAGTGAGCCAGATCTTTGTCATGGAGAAGAGAGTGAGGAGTCCGACCAGGATGGCCACACCGGTAATCACGTATAGTTCGAGCGAAAGACCGGCTTTCACCAGGCTCAGCTTGGCCCAGAAGCCGGAAAGCGGCGGGAATCCGGCCAGTGCAAATGCGGATATGAGGAACAGCACGGCCAGGAACGGATAGTGTTTATAGAGACCGCCCATCTTCTTGAGCTCGAACGTGCCGAGCAGCCGCTGTGCGATTCCGCTGATGAGGAACAGGTTGGACTTTGCCAGGATGTTGTGCAGTACGTAGAATATGGCCCCCATGAGACCCATGGCGGTATTGAATGCCAGGCCCATGATCATGTAGCCGATCTGGCTGACGATGTGAAACGACAGGATCTTCCGGAATTCCATGTGCGAGGCCGCCCCGAGTACGCCGATGACCATGGTGAAACCGCCCACCCAGAGCAGGATGTGGTGCAGATAGTCATTATGAACACTTGCATCGGTAAACAGCAGGGTGAAGACACGGATCAGCGCGTAGACCCCGACCTTGGTCAGCAGTCCGCCAAAGATGGCCGAAATGGCCACGGGTGGTGTATGGTAGGATGCCGGCAGCCAGAAGAACAGCGGAAATATGGCCGATTTGATGCCGAACGATACCAGGAAGATCATCGCTACAGTGGTCACCAGCCCGGTATTTTCCACTTGTGGAAGGCGCACGGCCAGGTCGGCCATGTTGAGCGTGCCGGTCATGCCGTAAAGCAATGCCACGCCGAACAGGAAAATCAGCGAGGAAAACAGGTTGATGAACACATACTTGAGCGCTCCCTGGAGCTGGTTCTTGCTGTTTCCGAGTGCCAGCAGGGTGAAGCTGGCGATCAGCATCACCTCAAACCAGACGTACAGGTTGAAGATGTCACCCGTAAGGAAGCTGCCGTTCACGCCCATGATCAGGATGTGCAGCAACGGATAATAACCGAAACGCTCCCGCTCCCTGTCGATGTCGAAGATGGAATAGATGCCGATGATCACACCCATGATGGCCGATATGCCCAGCATCAGCATCGCCAGCATGTCGGCAACCAGCGTAATGCCGAACGGCGCCGCCCAGTTGCCAAGCTGCAGCACCTGGATGCCGTCATTGTGGACATCCCGGAACAGGACCAGGACCGCCCCAAGCAATGCAACCATGCCCAGGACTCCGATCCAGCGTTGCAACTGGGAAGATTTCCGGAAAAGCAACGCCAGAGTGGCGGTGATCAGGGGAATCGCAACAGGCAGTACAAGCAGGCCGTTCATACGTCCCCTCCGTCCTTGAAGTCATTTTTGGGGACAATGGCCGCCGATGTATCCTCAGCGTCTTTCAGCAATTCATCCTGATCCACGGTCCCCAGCTCCCGGTAGCTGCGGTAGGCAAGGGCAAGGGCAAAAGCCAGCAGACCAAAACCGATCACAATGGCAGTGAGGATCAGTGCCTGGGGAAGCGGATTCGCAAACGGCGCCAGCGGCTCCAGGCTGCCCGCCTTGATGAGCGGCGGATTTTCAGTAGACAGGCGTCCGAGTGAAAAGAGCGCCAGGTTGACGGAGTTGCTGATGAGTATGATGCCGATGATCGTCAGGATCAGGCTCCGCCTCAGCAACAGGTAGATGCCTGTTGCGAATATGGTTCCGGCTAAAATGGGAAGTATCGTATCCATAAAAACAGACTACTCTTCTTCGAGTGAAAAAATGACGGTGACGATGAAGCCGACCACGCACAGATAGACCCCGATATCAAACAGCAGCGGTGTGCTCAACTTGGTGTCAAACGCACCCCATTCAATGAAAAGCCACTTGCCCGTCAAAAAGGGTTCCGCCATGAACATAGGTATCAGCCCGCTCACAACCAGACTGAGCAGGCCATAGGCAATAAGCGTGATCGGGTGGATGCGGAGGACCTTGCGCGTCGCCTCGGTCCCGAATGCGATGGCGTACAGGGTGAACGCTCCCGCTCCCACCAGGCCGCCAATGAATCCGCCACCCGGCTCATCATGTCCGCGGAAGAACAAGAACAGGGAAAAGAGGACCAGGACACCGATCATCAGTCGTGTGGCCGTATGCAGAATCAGGCTTTTCATGATGATTTTCCTTGTTTTGAAGCGGTGCCATCGGGAGCCGCACCCTCGGTTTCCGGGTCGTCGGGGGACCCGAACCGTTTCATTTTGATTAGTGCGTAGACCGCCAGGCCGGCAATGGCAACAACGACCACCTCGCCCATGGTATCAAGCGCCCGGAAGTCCACCAGGATCACGTTCACGATATTGCGTCCGTGCGCCAGCGGATAGCTTGCTTCGGCATAGTATTCGGAGATGAAGGCATCGAACGGTACTGCCGTTACGGCCAGGATCAGCAGGGTCATCAATACACCCGCTCCCACGGCGACCACAGCGTCACGGATCCGTGATGTGGTACTGCGCACCTCTATGAGCTTGGGAACGTGGATCAGCACCAGCACCACCAGGATAACGGTAAGCGTTTCCACCAGCACCTGGGTCATGGCCAGATCGGCTGCGCCGTGCATCAGGTAGATCAGGGCAAGGCTGAATCCAACCACACCGGCACCAATGACCATGGTCAGGCGGGAATTTCTGAACGCAAGGATGATGCCCAGGGACGTCAGGATTGCGATCGACAACGCCCACTCCTGCAGCAGCATATTCTCGAAGGAGTGATTCCAGACAAGACCCGACCGGGTAATGAAGGTGTAGCCGACAGCAACGAGCATCGTGACCAGGATGGTGATGAGGTAGTTGGACATCAGGCCGTTCTGTATGGTACGGGTCTGCCAGCCGGCAAGTCCAAGCAGCCCGGCCAGCAATCCTTCGTAACCATTGATCGGACCCATGGCAAACCCGCTCTGGTATACCTTCATCGGGGCCGATTCCCGCAACCTGTCCCAAACAAGATAGACCAGGATGCCGCCGGTCAGGGTCAGCAGACTGAGCACCAGGGGAAGGTTGAAACCGTGCCAGAGCGACAGATAAAAGTCCATGGGGGCGCCAAACACACTGGATGCCACCGGAATCATGAGGGACCTGTCCACCAGAAACGGCAGCACACCGAACAACACGCCCAGCACTGCCAGGATGAGCGGGCCGATCCACATCGTCAACGGGGCCTCATGAGCTTTTTTCGGTGTCTCCACTTTTTTCCCGAGGAAGGGACGGATCACCACGATTGCCGATGCCGCCACGATCGCAATGTTTGCGATGACGGCCAGGGTAATGACCAGCACCGGCCAGAGCGGCGCTTCCAGGGCGGCTTCGTATACGATTTCCTTGGCGATGAATCCGTACAGCGGGGGGATGCCGGCCATCGAGATGGCAGCCAGTGCTGCGGCTGCAAATGAAATGGGCATGAGGGGACGGAGTCCGCCCAGCTTCAACACATCGCGGGTGCCGGCTTCGTGATCCACGGCGCCGGCCACCATAAAGAGGGCTCCTTTGTACATGGCGTGGGAGAGGATGTAGACGGCCAGGCCCTTCATCGCCATTTCGGTCCCCAGTCCGATCAGCATGATCATGGTGCCCAGGGCCATCACGGTGGAGTAGGCCAGGATCTGCTTCATGTCCGTGAAGCTGAGCGCCAGCCAGGCACTGACAAGAAGGGTGAGCAGACCGAATCCACCCACCAAAATCAGCCATGTTTCGGTGGATCCGAGTACCGGGTTCATGCGGGCCAGGAGATAGACACCGGCCTTGACCATGGTCGCGGAGTGCAGGTAGGCACTGACCGGGGTCGGGGCCGCCATGGCGCCCGGAAGCCAGAAGGAGAAGGGAAACTGGGCCGATTTGGTGAACGCACCTGCCAGTACGAGAATCAGGATGGCCAGGTAGTGCGGATGGTTACGGATGATATCCCCTTCGTTGAGGAGCGCCGAAACCTCCCAGTGTCCGGATGCAAAGCCCATGAGCACGAGGCCGGCCAGCAGGGCAAGTCCGCCGATGCCAGTGACCAGCAGGGCCTTGAGTGCGGCCTTGCGGGAGTTTTCCTGTTCATGGGAAAAACCGATGAGGATGAACGAGGTAAAGCTGGTGAGCTCCCAGAAAACGAATATGCTGATGAGGTTATCGGCCAGTACCACACCAAGCATGGACCCCATGAAAAGCAGTACCGCGCAGTAGAACCGGGAGAGGTAGGCGTCTCCGCTCAGATATCCGCTGCCATAGAGCACGATGAACGTCCCGATACCGGTGATGATAAGGCCGAACATGAGACTCAGTCCGTCCAGGTAGAATGCCAGGTCGACCTGAAAGAGGGCCATGGAGACCCAGGGGGTGGACTGTTGCACCACATTTCCGGCGGTGATGTGCGGCAGCCAGGATGCCAGGTAGAGGAAGCTTCCGAAGGGAAGCAATGCCAGCACCCAGCCGGATTTGTTACCGAACAGCTTGTGTATCCAGGGTGAAACCAGGGCTACGATAAAAATCAGGGCGATCACGGTCAGCATAACATCCTCCTGCCGCAACCGGCTTTGAATTCATCGGGATGCCCCGTTTCTACTAAAAAAAATGTAACGTCCATAAAATCGGATTTTGAACGAGCAGTAATCAGTGATACAGGACGTGTCCCCTGGACCAGGACACGTGAAATCAATCTTCTTTCGGCAGTTCGCCGTCTTCGTGCCCGGGAGTGCCCGACCGTTCGTAATAGGTTTTCAGATCGTCGACTACGGTGCCTTTCCAGAACTTGAAGCCGCTTTTGTACGCAGCCCGGCCAATCGCATGTGCTGCAACCGGTGCCGTCATCAGGATAAAAATGATGGTGGCAACCGCCCGGGAGATGATCCCGATTTCACCATAGGTGAACGCAACGGCCAGCAGGATGAGCCCCGCTCCCAGGGTTCCCGCTTTGGTGGATGCGTGCATCCTCATCAGGATGTCCGGCAGGCGGAGGATGCCCACGGAGGCGACGAGCACGAAAAAGCCGCCCGAAATCAGCAGTATGCCGGCAATGATCTCAAACATGGGTGCCCTCCTTCCTGAGCTTCTCGGCCCTCATGATAATAAAACGGGCAAATGCGATGGTCCCCAGGAAAGCAACAAGTGCAAGTACAATGGCCACATCCAGATAGACCGGGTGTCCGGATGAAATAGCGTACGTTGCAATCAGGCTGATAACTACGAATGCAATGAGGTCAAGCGCCACTACCCGATCGGCCAGGCTTGGACCGATGATCACCCTGACGAGTGACACCAGAAGTGAAAGGCTAAGCAGGACATACACAATACTGATTGCCAGTGAAAAAAAGTCCATTGCGATAATTGAATAAATACGTGACGAATTGAAAAAATGTCAATGCAGATTCGTCATACCTCCGGTCGTTTGATCGTGACAATATAATAATCTGCCGGAAATGCTACAAAAAATTACCCCGCCACAGAAATGCCCGTCCATCAGGCCAAAATTGGCCTTTCTGCATTACGACACGGGCTGCTTCGGGCTCATATGGAAATAATCCGAAAAATCGTATACTGCGAAAACTACTATTGTATCGTTTCCTTCTATTCAATCGACACGGCATGCAGCTTCCATTTTTTTTAGCAAAACGATTTGTCGCCGGCGAAGACTTTTCCCAGGCGGCTCCAAAGGTAAGGGAATTGAATGACAAGGGGATATCTGTGACCCTTGATCTGCTGGGCGAAAATGTGACGGACCGGGAAACGGCCGATGCCACGACCAGGGAGTATTGCGAACTGCTGGACGGGATCCGGGAGCAGAAGCTGGATGCGACCATCTCCATCAAGCTGACGATGCTCGGAATGGACATCGATACCGGTTACTGCCGACAGAACCTTTTCACCCTGCTGGACAAGGCGCGAGAGCTGGATCAGTTCGTGCGTATCGACATGGAGGGGTCCGATTACACCCAGCGTACCATGGATCTTTTCTTTGAAGCCAGGAAAGCGTACGGACGCCATGTCGGCATCGTCATCCAGGCTTATCTTTTCCGGAGCCGGGATGATGTAGCCGCACTGGTCCGGGACGGGGCCGATGTCCGGCTGTGCAAGGGCGCCTACAGCGAGCCGCCCTCGCTTGCCTACAGAAACATGGCCGATATACGTGCGGTCTTCAAGGAATACGCCTCCGGGCTGATCCGGTCAACCGACTTCACCCGAATTGCGACACATGATGATCACCTTATCGAGTGGACCCTGCGTTATGCGGAAGAAAACGGGATCCCGAAAGAGAAGTTCGAAATTCAAATGCTCTACGGCTTGCGCCTGAGCACTTGCGAGGAACTTGTGAACGATGGATACCGGGTCCGCGTCTATGTTCCATACGGCACTATGTGGCTCCCCTATTTCAGCCGGCGCCTGCGCGAGCGCAAGGAAAACATCTGGTTCGTACTGACCAACATGTTTAAAAAATAGGGGTGATGCCCAATAACGGTACATCCCCCCTACAGCAGGCGCCATTTCTCAATGGCTTACTCCAATGAGAAAAAAGAGATCCTCTGAATAGGGATTCAGGATGATGCTTGTCGACAACCCCAACTCAAACGATTCCGATATTTTTACGGACTTCCCTGCGCTGATGCCCGTGTTTATCACAGCCGGACCCGAAGTGCCGTACATTGCCGACTCGCCTGGTGTCATGCCGACATGGAAACTGATCATTTCCAGGTTGTAGGCCATCTCCAGGTAGACGGAGTTATCATCGTCATTGGTCAGGAACATTCCGGCAAACAAGTCCAGCGGCAATCCGGCGATATCCGAAATTCCCACTCCTGCTTCCAGGAAGTGACTCTCCGATGAGAAATAGCCACCCGCTTCCGGTACGGGAAAGGTGTAATCGGTCAAGTACAGAGACAGGTCACCTGCACCGGTCCCGAAAGTGTAAGATGCAAACCAGTCAACCTCATACCCGTCGGGATTGCCCGTTGTTGCCACGGCGGCCCAGCTTCCAATCTCAAGACCTCTGTAGCTGTAGGTGATTTCCGGCTGGATGCTCGGGGAATTTCCAAAATCAGCCCCTCTCCAAACATACCGGCTCATAATGTCCACACCTACACCAACCTGTGCAGACACGGAACCCGGCATGACACCTGCAATCAGGACTGCACAAAACAATCCTTTTTTTACATACCTTTTCCACATAATTTTACCTCGTTCCTGTTGATCATTGTTGTGATTGAATGGGAAATGCGGGAGCATCCTCAGGCCCAAAACCGGGATGCTCCCTTTTTTTTATCCGCACATTTTCTGGCAGACCGTTTAATTATATTGAATTAATTAAACGAACACAACAATTTAACTAAATAGTTAATGCCTTTTTGGCGGCTGGCAATACTTTTTTAGGAATAGCGCTTTTCTGTAGAGTTTGCCCCGGTGACAGGACTTGCCGGGACGGTTAAGGAGGGACAGAAGCGCATGTCTCAGTTTTTTCGTTCATCAAATATTTTATCCAGGGCGGAAATAACTTCCGCAATCCCATTCTCCAGTGCGGCAAACTCAAGATTCCGTTTTTTTGACTGCAGGTGATTCCAGAGCCCCTTCAGGATCCTGAGATCTTCATCCTTCAGATCGTTGTAGGCCGTGTCAAAATTACCTTTTGGCTGCAGATAGAGATCCACATTCCCCTTTGCCCACACCAGAACAAAGTCCCGGCTTTTACTGATATTTACTTTCATCTGTTTATAAATTTTGATTCATATTGTCAGATAGAATGTCCATGACGACTATGATCATGTTCCAGTATCGGTATTCTGTCATGGACATTTCATCTGTTTATAATTTTTGATTCAATAGGTCACATAGAATGTCCATGACGACTATAATCATGCTCCAGTATCGGTATTCCGTCATGGACATTTCATTTAATTACTTGTTAAAAATTTCGTTGAGATGTTCCTTAAGATTATTGTAACGCAAGAGCGCTTGGTAGCGCATTCATGGACCACAAACACTTCTAATATGTTTGAAACGGAAGTTTGTCGGAAAAATAAACGGTGATGTTCAAGATAGATGGCATCAGAACCTTTTCAGACCAATAACTGTACAAACGTACCGTGTAATCAATGTATTTACGCTGCCCGACCCGAATGGCTAAATCTACCATTATCAGGCTTAAAAACAAACATCGATCAAAAAAAACAGAAGCAACTGTTACACATCCCGAAAAAAAGGTGTATAAATGTAGGACTACGGATCAGGCGAAAAGTTACATGATCATTTTAAAAAAAATATCTGACCCGAACCTCATAATCATCCATATATCCATCAAGAGTTTGCCACCTCCCATCCATGTTCGCCCTAAGGTCACTTGACGCCATGCCGTATCCACCATGTATCCACAGTTGAAATTTATTTGCACCTTGAAATGATACAACGACAGGAATTCCGAGCAATCATTACTCTTGAAATCACTAAATTATGTGATTAAATATTCCTTGCTAAAACATACACCGGCATCCGGACAGCCTGACCTGTTCCGTTCCCTCCCCGCAACAAACGTAATCAAATCATGAAATCAACCCGAAACACAATACTATTTCTTCTGTGCGGGCTGGCCACAATCCCTGGATGCCGCCCGCAATCCGATGCCTTTGGCGAAAATGACCTGACGCTCCACTGGGAAGTGACGAGCAACTTCAGGGATACGGCACACGCTTATAATGAGCTGAGAATCGTGAATAACGGAAGCCGCAACCTGGGGGACGGTTGGTCGCTCTATTTCAATTTCATGAGATTGATCGATACCGGGTGGTCACCGGAAAATGCCGGCATTACCCATATCAACGGCGACTTTTACCGGATAACACCAGGTGATTCCTACGAACCGGTCCCTCCCGGCGGGGAACTCCGCATACCGTTTCGGACACGCGGGGCCACCATCCTGCAAATCGACGGGCCGGATGGAGCTTACATCGTTTTTGAAGACGGGCGGATCCTCACCATGGATATCCGGACCGGCCCTTTTGAACGTCCCGAACAGTGGCACCGGTCGCCTGATGACGCCGTACCCCTTGCGAACGCGGAGGCGCTCTTTGAACAGAACCGGAACCTGCATCTGCTCGAGCCCAATGAGATCACCGATGTGGTCCCGACCCCCGTTTCCATGCAGATCCATGGTGGTGTTTTCGAGCTGAGTGCACAGGCCATCATTTACCACCAAGACGGGCTGGAAAGTGAGGCCGCATTCCTGGCCCGATCGCTTGAGCAGGTCCTTGGAAGGCGTCCCCGCATTTCCGTTATCGCCGGACCCGAGGAGACCGGCGGAACTGTTTCTACTGGTGGATACGGCCTCGCTGGTGCGGAAGGCAGCATCCATCTGCACACCGGTGCCGTAACGGTGGATGAAAATCAATACCAGGCCGGCGACGAGGCCTACCGGCTCGAGATATCGGAATCCGGTATCCAAATCATCGGCAGTGATGCGGCCGGGGTTTTCTACGGAATCCAGTCGCTTCGGTCCCTGCTGCCCGTCGATGTCTGGTTTGCCGCCATTCCGTCCATCCCTTTGACTGGCAAAGTGATTGAGGATGCGCCGGGCTTCCGGTACCGCGGCCTTCACCTGGATGTCTCCCGGAATTTCCAGTCCGTGGAATCCGTCAAAAAACTCCTGGATGTGATGGCATTCTACAAGCTCAACCGTTTCCACTTTCACCTCACCGACGATGAAGGATGGCGGCTGGCCATCAGCGCATTCCCGGAGCTGACGGAAATCGGCGGCCGGCGCGGACACACCCCCGATGAAAAAGAGCACCTTATGCCATCGTACGGTTCCGGACCCTCACCGGATGTTGATGCGTCCATGGGTTCGGGCTGGTACAGCCGGGAGGATTATGTCGAACTGCTCCGCTACGCAACCGAACGACACATCGAGGTGATCCCCGAAATCGACGTGCCCGGACACGCCCGGGCGGCACTGGTCGCCATGCAGAACCGCTACGAACGTCTGCATGAGGAAGGACGCGCCGGGGAGGCCGGGCGCTACCGCATCCACGACCCGGAAGACACCTCGGAGTACATGTCCATACAGCGCTGGACCGACAACGTGATCAATGTCTGCCAGGAATCCACCTACCGTTTCCTGCAGGTTGTTTACGACGAGATCATCGACATGCACCGGGAAGCCGAAGCCCCGCTCACCATGATCCACATCGGCGGCGACGAGGTGCCGCGCGGGGTCTGGGAAGAATCGCCGGAATGCCGCGACCTGATGGCACGGGAGGATCATGTCAGCTCCACCGCCGACCTGATGGACTACTTCTTTGCCCGGTCGCAGGCCGATCTGGCCGACCGTGGGCTCACCATGGCCGCCTGGGAGGAATTCTCGCTGATCCGCGATCCGGACACCGGCCAAATGGTGCCGAACCCGCTTTTCGCCGGGAACTCCGTTCCCTTTGTCTGGTCCAACATCTGGGGTACCGGTACCGAATCCTACTCCTATCAGCTGGCCAATGCAGGATACCAGATCCTCATGAACCACGCATCCAACTTCTATTTTGACCTCACCTACCAGAAGCACCCCGAAGAGCCGGGTCTGTTCTGGGCCGGTTTTGTCGATACCCGCGACCCGTACGCGTTCATCCCGTTCGATCTGTACAAGAGCGGGGTCCGGGACCACCTGGGACGTCCCATGTCCGAAGATGCCTT
>SKWQ01000120.1 GCA_007128855.1 Balneolales bacterium | reverse complement strand
TTCTGGCCACATCCCACTACTCCGGATCCTACTATCCACTTTATGATGGCAAGCCCTTCATAGCCACCCGAAAAGATTTTGAAACACCGCTGGGAACCGTGCATGCCGACCGTGAGGCACTTCGTATCCTGGAAGGACATGCCGACGCGACGGGGTGTACCTTTGTGGACCGCGCCCACCGTAACGAGCACAGCATTGAGCTGCATCTCATTTTCCTTCAGTACCTGTGGTCACACCCCTTCACACTGGTGCCACTGCTCGTCGGCTCACTGGAGGAAATGTACTTTATGGAAGAGGGTGATATCGGCGGGAAAGTGGACGCCATGGCGGCACTGCTGGCAAAGGAATTCCGTGATGACCCCGACACCCTTTTCCTGATATCGGGAGATCTGTCCCATGTGGGCAAAAAATTCGGCGATCACAACCCGGCCACTGAAATGTTTGAAGACATCCGGTCGTTCGATCGCTCTTTTCTGGACCATGCGGCATCCGGAAGCAGCGATGGATTGCTGGAGTTGATGAAACGCGATCAGGATCCGTACCGGATCTGTGGCTTTCCTCCGCTTTTCACGGCCCTGAAGGCGCTTAATGGTGTAAAAGGCGGAGTTACAAGCTACGAACTGTGGGATGAGCGAGAGCGCGAGAGCGCTGTTACGTTTGGTTCTGTTTTGTTTCAAGAACTTCCCAGACGGCATCAATAAGCGTCTTCTTGTTGACCGGCTTATTGAAGTATCTGCTGACCATGTCCTCAATGCCGTGCTCCTTGAATGAGTGGATATCATGGCCGCTGAAAACAAAAACGGGGACACTCTCACAACCGGGCAATTTGCGGAACTCGCGGATCAGGTCGGCCCCATCCCCTTCCTTGCGAAGGTTCAGGTCCACGATGATGACATCAAAGGACCGTGATTTCATGAGTTCCATCGCGTCTTCGGGATTGTCGACACCCGTCAGCTCAATGGGCTCTTTCTTGAAAAACAGCTTAACCAGCATCAGGTTTGCAGTGTCGTCTTCAACGTATAATATCTGTTTTGTCGTCATGACTTCATCATTTAATTGAAACAGAAGCACTTACTCTCCAGGTTTGTCTATGATATCCATTTTTTCTGCAAAATAGGAACAAAAATCGCGCATGTCACCGGCGATGCGTTCGTCATCGATGGAACGCTCAAGAGTGTCGGCCATAGTCTTCATGGTCTCATAAAAAAAGATTTTCATCTCATCCCGGCTCATGTCTTTCGTCCACAGATCAAGCCGCAGGGTGTCCTTGTTTGTGTGATCCCACAGGGCCAGCAGCATGGCGCGGACCGGCATGTCGGAGACGCTGTTGTCGTCTGCATCCCACAGGATCTTTTCAGGGATGTTCTTTTCATCCAGGGTGACGTTGATTCGGATCTTTTTGTTCATCATCAGTGTGTGGATTTTTTGGAGGCAAGAAAATATGGCCTCAGGTACAGTAATGGGCAAGTTTTTCCAGGACTTTCTCCATGTCGTCCGGAATTTCGGAAGTGAACTGCAGCCAATCACCAGAAGCGGGATGCTCAAAACCGAGGGTTCGTGCATGGAGGCACTGTCGTCCAAGTAATGAAAAGATGTTCTGGAACATGGTTTTGCGCGAGCCGGTATTGGGACCGTACCGGACGGAATCGCCCCCGTAAATAAGATCGCCCAGAATGGGATGCCCCATCCACGAAAAGTGGACACGGATCTGGTGCGTACGCCCGGTTTCCAGCGTCACATCCAGCAGGGCCAAATGGTCGTACCGCTTTAGCACCCGGTAGTGAGTGATGGCATCCTTTCCCTTTCCCGCCTCCAGAACAGCCATTTTTTTCCTGTCGGACGGGTCCCGGCCAAGGGGCTGGTGGATGGTTCCCCGGTTTTTCTGCGGAACGCCCCAGATGACCGTGCGATAGGTGCGCTCAACGCTTTTTTCGGCAAATTGCTTGGACAGATGATGGTGTGCGTAGTCGTTCTTCGCGACAACCAGGAGGCCGCTGGTCCCCTTGTCCAGCCGGTGTACGATACCCGGTCGCATCACGTCCTGCTCATCGTTGACGGAGGACAGTTTCTCCGTATGCCAGAGCAGCGCGTTGACGAGCGTGCCGTTCCAGTTGCCATAGGACGGATGGACCACCATCCCGGCCGGTTTGTCGATGACGATCAGGTCATCGTCCTCGTGGACGATTTCCAGCGGGATGTTTTCGGCCCGCGCTTCCGGCGGCGGGGACTTGGGCACGATGATCACGATTTCATCCCCGGGCTGAACGCGGTAGGATGCCTTTTCCAGCGAACCGTTCACCCGGACCCAACCATTCCGTATGCCCTCCTGTACTTTGTTGCGTGTTGCGTTCTGGATGAACTGGGTGATGTACTTGTCCAGCCGCATCTGCTCGTGGTGTCCCTCGGGCACATCGAAGTCGTACCGGGTGACTTCCCGGTCATCCTCGTGGAGTTTACGATGTGCAGATCTGTGCGACATGAAGGTTTGTTTGCTGCTGTTGGTGGTCTGGCATCCCCGGCCGGGTGACCCGATTGGCAGTTGTCTGCCACACGGCCGGATGTTGGCATGGTCGGCGCGGGCATGGCAACCGAATGGTAACGAATGCAAAAAAACAGGTATTAAAAACGGTGTAAGATTTGTCCGGGTCCGGACTCTTACAAATAACTATTCATGATAGAGCGACGGGTTCACCTTCTGGCCGGCGACGGAAGGTGAACTTTTCTTAGTGTCTGCGCGACCGCTTTTTTTCCGTGGCCGCCTTGCGGATTGCGTGACAAAGCGGGGCGACCGGAATACATGTGGCAGCGCCTCGGAGATATGGTCGACCCCGATAATCTGCAGACCCTTTTTCACTTTATCTGGGATGTCCTCCAGGTCCGGCAGGTTTTCTTTCGGAAGGATGACGGTCCGAATCCCCTTTCGCTGGGAAGCCAGCAGTTTCTCATTAAGTCCGCCGATGGCGTAGATGTCACCTCGCAGGGTGATCTCGCCGGTGACCGCCACATCGTGCCGGACCGGGGTGTCGGTCAGCAGGGAGATCATGGCAAGGGCAATGCCCATCCCCGCACTGGGACCATCCTTCGAAATGGCGCCCTCGGGTATGTGCACGTGGATTTCATATTTCTCGAAAAAATCCTCGGGCAGTCCAAAAGCGGTAGTATGGGATCGTACGTAGGTCAGGGCCGCCTGGGCCGACTCCTTCATCACATCCCCCAGCTTGCCGGTCAGCAGCAGCTTGTTCTTTCCAAACATGCGGGCAACGTCCAGGTTGAGGATGCTGCCACCCGTGCTGGTCCAGGCCAGCCCGTTTATGCTTCCGATGCGGTCTTTCTTTTCGGGGTCCCGCTCCTTGAACTTCTCCACCCCGAGTAACTCGCGCACCCGTTTCGGGTTGATGGTGATCTGCGACGGGCGCTTGCCGTTGTTCTGATCCTGGACAATTTTTTTTGCCACCTTCCGGCAGATGGAGGCGAGACTCTGTTCCAGCACGCGAACCCCGGCCTCTGCGGTATAGCGCTGGATGAGCAACCGGATCGCATCCTCCCGGAAGCGGACCCGCGAGGCTTTCAATCCGTGCGAATTGAGCAGCTTCGGGATCAGGTGGCGCCGGGCGATTTCCACCTTGTCGTGCTCCAGGTAGCCATGCAGCGGAATGATCTCCATGCGGTCGAGCAGTGCCGGCTGGATGTGGCTGGCTACGTTCGCGGTGGTGATGAACATGACCTGCGACAGGTCGAAGTCCAGATCCATGTAGTGGTCGTTGAACGTGTCGTTCTGCTCGGGATCCAGCACTTCGAGCACGGCCGATGACGGATCGCCGCGAAGGTCGCGGCCGAGCTTGTCGATTTCGTCCAGGATGATGACCGGGTTCATGGTGCCGGCTTTCTTGATGGCCTGGATGATGCGTCCGGGCATGGATCCGATGTAGGTCTTGCGGTGTCCGCGGATCTCCGCCTCATCGCTCACCCCGCCCAGCGATATGCGCACCATCTTGCGGTTCATCGCTTCGGCAATCGATTTGGCCAGACTGGTCTTGCCGGTTCCCGGGGGACCCACGAAGCAGAGGATCTGCCCCTTGATCTTGTTGACCAGGTTCAGCACGGCGATGTATTCCAGGATGCG
>SKWQ01000236.1 GCA_007128855.1 Balneolales bacterium | reverse complement strand
CGGTTGGCATCGGGATAGACTTCAAATTCGACCGTATCCATGACACCGTCAACAGGAGCGATCTGAAGCAGGTCGTTGAAGGTGGTGAGGGGACCGGTCACGACGATGGAGTCGCCATGTGTTACTCCCAGCGTGAACCCGACTTCCTCATCCCGCATCAACGGTCCGTAATAGGAGGCAATACCGGCTGTTTCATCCTGGAAATAGATCGGTCCGGAGAGCTCGTCGGCAACGGTGACCCACCCGGCAACGGTGACCACGGTTCCCTCCGGCAGACTTCGTGCTTCGGCAATGGAAATAGGCTCGTCGGAAGGCAGTCCGCGGCCCGTCAGGGACAACGTGAACAGCTCCCGGTCCGGATCGTTGGTCGCCACGGAAAACTCTCCCTCAAAATCGCCGAGTGATGCAGGGGAGAAGGTCAGGGTCAACGCCGCGGATTCCCCGTTGGCAAGCGACCCCTCTGAGGCTCCTTCCAGGGAGAATGCGTCGCTGCCGGTAATGCCTGCATCGGAAAAGACAAGAGTTTCCTGACCTGTGTTCGTGATGGTGAGGTTTTTCACTGCCTCTGATCCGGAAAGGACCGTCCCGAAGGCCAGTGTGCTTCCCTGCTGCACCACGGAACCATCTGCTTCAGCCCGCAGGCGCGGTTCCTCGGAAGCTTCCTCGAAAGCCGTCACTTCAAAATTATCGATGCTGATCCTGTTTCCGGCCGTCCTGATGATGCGAAAACGGATCTGACCATCCTGGTTTACCGGAATAGCGGCCAGCTCGAGGTCATCTTCGGGAGAGGTGAGTTCCGGTCCGGCGTCAATCCAGCTTCCTCCGCCATTCTGCGAATACTGCAGCTGGATTTTTCCCCCCGTATCCCCGGAAAAACCCGAATTGGCGTGGTAAAACCGGACCTCTCCGGCACCCGCGATGTCGAACTCCATGGCAATGTATCCGGCCCGGAGGCGGACCGATTGGGATCCGATTCGTTTGTCACCGGTTTGATTGCCGAGGAGGGCATCATCAAACATCCACGGTCCGGATGCCAAATCTACGATGGCTGGCGCATATCCTCCCTTGGCCGCACCCTCAAAGTCCTCGAACATCTGTCCGAAGGCACTCAGGGGAGAAAAGGAAATAAATAGGGTGAGAAAGAGGAAATGGTACAGGAGGCGGAGTCGGTAGGGAGCTTGCTTCATGAGTCGGAGGGGTTTAATGATGAAAGGCAGGGACATATGACCAACCTTGGGGATCGAAGGGCCGTAACAGTTTTGTTTGGTATTGCATGATATGGCACCGTGATTGGCATAGCCGGTTCGATGCAGAAAGAAAGAGTGACAAAATAGAGATTACGCGGCAGAGCTGAAATTATTTTTTTAAAAGGGCAGGGGCGCCCTGGAAGCGCTTTGCATAAATCCATTTTTTTTGGGATATTTCAGGATATAGCAATCACAATCGCACGGAATTCGCCCGTAATATATGACGGGCGCCGCAACAACAGGCTGCACGATCGGTGAAATGCGATGAAGCCCTTGTTACCGATTTGTAAAATCATCCGGAAAAAGAAAAGCTGATTTTTTTTTCGTCTCCAAAAGGTCTAATTTTACCACCAATTCAGATTACCCGGCCGGTGCAAATCCATACCTTGAAGCAGCCCGGCCGCCGCCAATTTTTCGTCATCCAGCAATCAACGAAGACACGATTTAGTATCCCGTACATGAGTAATCGTTACGCCCTTTCCTCCTTTTCCATAGCCATAGTCCTTACGGCGTGGATGGCATCCGCCACTATTTCTCAAGCACAACACCAATTCGAGCGCAGGGCTGTCGAAGTCAGCAATCTTGGGCTCTCCATAACCAATGCCGGCACGCTGGGACGTCCCAACGTGCGCAACCAGCCGATTGGTCTGCCCAGCATGGAATTTCCCAGGGGCACCGGGACCGAGCACCTGTTTGAGGCCGGGATCTGGATTGGCGCACAGGTAGCAGGTGCAACACTGGTCTCAACCGGTGCTGTCACAGATGTTGCAGGTTATTCCACCGGTAAGGCCGGTTTTGAATTTACAAACGATGGTTTGCCGATCGGCGAAAGATCTACATTTCCCGACTCCGATGCATTCAGTCCGCGTGCGGTGAGCCATCAGGACCTGATCGCGTACTTCACCGACCGGAATACCGTGGTCAACAACATCCCCATTTCGGGTCACGATCAGCCGCTTTTCGCCGATGTGACGTTGGAAAGCTACAACTGGAACTTCGGATTTGCCGAAGGTCTCAGCATCCTCCGGTACGACATCACCAACAACAGTGAGGATGTCTGGGAGGATATGTACGTTGCCATGTACTCGGACATGGTCGTGCGAAACGTGAACACCACCACCGAGACCGGATCGGATTTCTTCAACAAGGGCGGATTCGGTTATCTGGATGAGACGGGCCGCGATGATGGCGGGGAAAATCTTTATTCACTCTATGCATTCGACGTGGGCTCGAACGATGACCCCAGCTTCAATACCTACGCGGCATCGGTGATCCTGGGTTCTGAGTACCGCGGCATCGAATTCCATCCCCGATACACCGATCTTTTCCAGGACGAGATGGAGGAAATGAACCTTGAGCCGCCCAATGTTCAACCTGCTTTCTGGCAGTTTTCAGCGGGTTCGGGCATCTTCCTGCGTCCGACCGACGATGTGGACCGCTACAGCCGTATGGCAAACCCGTGGCCTATGGATCAGAATCGCGAACGTCTGCGCACCGACGGGATCAATGCCGATGGCAACTACATCCAGCTGCACTCCATCGGGCCATTTCCCGCAGTGGAGCCCGGCGAGACGGTTACGGTCTACATGGCCTTGGTTGCGGCAGCCAAACCAGATGATTATCAAGGGATTCAAGGCAAGCGGCTTGACAACCCGGATACCCGTGTCAACCTGGTGGAATCGGTTGATTGGGCATTCCGGATTTTTGAAGGTCAGTACGACACACTCGCCAGGCAACGCGAGCGCTACCTGGTCCCCGAGCCCCCGGATGTGCCCCGCATTCGTGTTGAACTGGAGGAAGGTGCGGCCGTTGTGTATTGGGATCGCAGGGCAGAGGATACGGTCGATCCCATTTCCGGCGAAAAAGACTTTGCCGGTTACCGCATCTATCGCTCCAGACTGGGGGACGATCTGCGCGGTACCATGTCCGACCGGCAGCTGATCCGTGAATTCGATACCATGGATTCCCCTATCGGGTACAATACGGGATTCGATGACGTCCTGATTCCGGATGGTCCAAGGACGTTCCCGGATGATGATACTGAGTACTGGTACCAGTATCGCATCGAGGGCATGCTCAGCGGATGGCAGTACAGCTTTTCCGTCACCGCCTTTGACTGGGGCGGGGAGGGGGTAGGATCCCTGGAAACCAGCCAGACAGCCAATGCCGTCAACGTATTCCCCGGCACCCCGGCCAACGTCGGATTTGAACAGAAGGTCGGCGTCTATCCGAACCCCTACCGGGTAAGTGCCGCCTGGGACGGAGGCACCTCGTTCACCCGGAAACTCACATTCTACAACCTGCCGCCCAACGCCGAGCTGACCGTTTACACCCTCGCAGGTGAAAAAGTGGCCAGCAAAACACATATATCAGACTCCTATAGCGGAGACATCCGCTGGTTTGCAAACCTGAGTGACGAGAACCCGGTCATGTCCGGCGGTGAACACCACTGGGATCTGCTTTCCGACGCCAACCAGGATCTCACCACCGGTCTCTATCTCTATACGGTCAAGGACCTGGACAGCGGGAACATCCAGCGCGGTCGCCTGGCCATCATCAAATAAAGCCGGTTTGAAATTTGTATCAGAATAATCGCTCACAAATCAATCACATACTCTAACAAAACATCATATGAAGAAGATATACAGTGCCTTCATTTGCGGATTGTTTGTTTTTGCCCTGGGCCTGACCTCAGCGCATGCAGATATCCCACAAATCACGATCAAGGATCTGAATACCTATGAAGTGACACCGGAAAGCTTTCAGGATGTGCAGAATCATCCTTTAAGGGACTCCATTGTCGAGTTCACCGCCATTGTAAGTTCCTATCCCAGAAATTCCGGGCTCGCATCGTTTAATGCTGAAACGGGTGCCATTGGCCGAATCCACGTCTTTG
>SKWQ01000086.1 GCA_007128855.1 Balneolales bacterium | reverse complement strand
GACAAGAACTTCATCTGGGCCAGTACGGAGCGCAGCGGATTGCAGCGCATAGATACAAACAACGGCACGGTTACATCATATCTGCACGACCCTGATGACCCGAAATCGATCTCATCCAATCGAACAACCTCCGTAGCCCGGGACAGATCCGGCAGTATCTGGGTGGGATCACAGGATGGCGGGGTCAACCGACTTGTTATCAGTCCCGATGGAAACCACTCATTTGAACGGTATCTCAACGAACCAGGGAAACCAGATGCCCTGCAGAACAACCACATCTACACCATGTATGTCGATCGTCAGGAACGGCTCTGGCTTGGAAATGACAATGGAGGGCTGCACCTTTATGATTATGAAAAAGACATCTTCCACCATTACAAAAGCGATCCTGATGATCCGTACAGCCTTTCGCATCCGTCTGTTTCCCGGATATTCCAGGATCACACCGGAAGATTGTGGGTTGGAACCGCGTTTTCCGGTCTGAACGTCGCGGACCGGTATGCTTTCAAGTTCCGGCATTATCACACCCGGTCACGTTTAAGCAACCGTTTCAACAATAATATCGTCCGTGACTTCTCTGAGGATAGCAGCGGAAACATATGGATTGCCACGGACGGTGGCGGCCTGAACCATCTGGACAGGAGCACCGGTTTTTTCCGTGCCTTCCAACACGATCCTGAGAATCGGAACAGTATCCTTTCCGACGCTGTGGTCAGCATCAGCAGGGATTGGAAGGGCCGGTTATGGACAGGCACCTACAATGGTGGCTTGCAATTGCTTGTGGATGAGGAAGCCGGAACATTCCTCACTTTCGAGGAGCATTACGGCATCACGCCGAAGCTGTTCCACAATCCATTCGATATCTATTTTGACCGGGAACATCCCTATCTCTGGGTGGCGGAACTGCGTCGGGGAGTGTTCCGGTTCCACACCGAAACCGGTGAATCGAAACAATTTAACCCAGTGAGGGATGATACGACCAGCCTGGTCTCAAATTTTGTGCTTCACATCTTTGAAGACAGCCGTAACAATCTCTGGTTCGCCAGCCTGAGCGGCCTGAGCAAGCTGACCCCGGAAAACAAACACACCGGTATTTTTCGGCGATACTTGCCGGATGACGACGATCCGTCAAGTATACCGGGATCCACGATACGGCAGATCACAGAGGATGGACTCGGCCGGGTATGGGTAGCTACCGAAAAAGGCCTGGCCTTGTACCAACCTGAGACCGACAATTTTTACGTGTTTGATGAATCGGACGGATTGCCGCGCAACGAACTGCGTTCCCTGGCAGCAGATAAAAATCATGACCTGTGGATTGGCTCCGTGCTGGGGCTTACCCGGTTTCACCCCGAAACAAGCCAGTTCCAAAACTTTCAGGAAGAGGACGGACTTCAAGGGGATGAGTTCAACCCTTATGCCGGCAGCCGCCTGTCCACCGGTGAAATGCTTTTTGGCGGCATGAACGGCTTCAACCTCTTCCATCCGGACAGCCTCCAAACCAATCCGTACATCCCCCCGGTGTATATCACTGATTTCAAGCTGTTCAACGAGTCCGTCACGGTTAATCAGGCCAATTCCCCACTGGACAGCCACATTACGGTTACGGAAAAGGTCACTCTTGCGCACTGGCAAAATGTAATCACATTTGAATTCATTGCATTGAATTTCACCAATGCGGAGCAGAATCAGTATGCGTACATGATGGAAGGGTTTGATTCTGACTGGGTGTCCGCGGGAACTCAGCGAAACGCAACCTACACCAACCTGAATCCCGGAACATACCATTTCCACGTCAGGGCATCCAACAATGACGGCATCTGGAACGAGGAAGGGACCACGCTCACCCTGGTGATCGTCCCGCCATTCTGGAAAACCACCTGGTTTTACATTGCTGTAATCCTGACAGGTATCCTGATACTCTTTATCGGTTTCCGGATCAAAGTCCACAATATCCGTGTCCGGAATATCAAGCTTGAGAAGACAGTATCACGCCGAACGCGGGAACTCCGTGAAAGCAATAAACTCCTCAGGAATGAGATCGAAGAAAAGAAGAAGGTGTACTCGGTGCTGGCCCACGACCTCAGAAACCCGTTCATGTCGATCATCGGTTTCTCTGAATACCTTGCCGAGAAGCTGGAGGACGATAAGGATGAAGAGAAGCGGGAAATCAGTAAAATGGTGCTCGAGTCTTCAAAAAGCCTGTTTCAGCTCCTTGAAAACCTTCTGGAGTGGGCCAGTGCCAAAAGAAGGAACCTCAAACCCAGAAAGGAGCCGCTCAAACTGCACACGATGGTCGACAAGGCATTCAGGACCAATCAACTCTCAGCGGAATCGAAGGGTGTCCGGCTGCAAAATAATTTTCCTGAAGATGTTGTGGCCCTTGGGGATAAAAACATGATCCAGACCGTTCTCCGCAACCTGGTATCCAATGCCATAAAGTTTTCCCGTGAAGAGTCCAGTGTGACCGTTTCCGTACAGGAAAAGGATGACAGATATGTAATTTCCGTTTCGGATTCGGGTGTCGGCATGACCAAAGAGGAACAGAAAAAAATCCTCTCGGCTTCCGGAAGCCATCGCAGGACCGGTACAAAGGGAGAAAAAGGCATCGGGTTCGGACTCATGCTCTGCAAAGACTTTATCAATGAAAACGGCGGGGAACTTCGGGTGGAAAGTGAAAAGGACAAAGGCAGTTCGTTTTTCTTCACACTGGATAAGGCCGAACCAAATAAATCGACAGCACGACTGATCGCGTCATCTGCAAACCCGTGATTCATCGAGGTACAACACTCCTGCGCAGCCGGAACGCTTGAAGCACAATTGTCACTTCAGGTTTGCATCCAGCCAGTTGTAAAATTCGCTGTGCCAGTAACTGGAAGTATGATACAGAGAACCTTATCATACACATATTGGCAACTATAAAAGGAGGAACACCATGATCATATTTCTATTTGGTTGTCTATGCTTCATCCTGACTTGTTCTCCGCATGATCCGAACAAAGAAACCGTATCCATGACTACCATTGAACTGCCTGAACCGGAGCGCAGCGGCGAAATTTCTATTGAAGAATCGCTTCAGCAGCGCCGGTCTGTCCGCGAATATGCTTCCACACCGCTCTCCCTGGCTGAGATAGGCCAACTGGCATGGTCCGCACAGGGGATTACCGACCCGGCCCGGGGCTTCCGCACCGCCCCATCCGCTGGCGCCACATTCCCCATGGAACTCTATTTCCTGATTAGCGGTACCGAAGATGTCGCGGACGGCGTCTACCGCTATCGTCCCGGTAACCACGTACTGGAACAGGTAATCGATGGTGACCGGCGCCAGGATTTGCAAAGCGTGGCGCTGCATCAAGAGTCCATCACGGCGTCACCGATTGTCCTGGTCATCACAGGCGTGCTCAGCCGCATAGAACCGCGCTACCGTGATCGCGCCATGCGCTATATGTACATGGAAGCGGGACACGTGGCACAAAATACCTACCTTCAGAGCGTACCGCTTAATATCGGCACGGTTGTGATCGGTGCCTTCAGCGACGATGGCGTGAGCGATGTCCTGCAGCTGGATGATGGGGAATACCCGCTATACATAATGCCCATAGGCAAACTTCGGTAACTCACGACACAGTTGTCGCAATCAGGCGGTTTTTCCGGAAGGAACAATCATGCCTGCACGGCACCATCTGCCCGGCTCAACATTCGGCTTTTGCTTTGACAGATTCAGGGCAACACTTACGACCCTATTTCAGGTACGCATCCAGCCAGTTGTAAAATTCACGGTGCCACAGCAGGCTGTTCTGTGGGGAGAGGATCCAGTGGTTTTCCTGCGGGAAGAGCAGCATCCGGCTTTCGATGCCCCTGCTCTGAAGCACGGTAAACGCCTGCATGCTTTCGGTCACCGGAACCCGGTAATCCAGCTCACCGTGGATCAACAGCATGGGCGTGTCCCAGTTGCGCACGTACAGGTGCGGTGAGTGACGGTCGTAGCTGACCGGACGCGGCTCGTCCCAGTACGCACCGTCCAGATCAAAGGTCACGAAAAACATCTCCTCGGTGGATCCGTACATGGCTTCCAGATGGAACACCCCGGCATGGGATATGAACGTCTGGAACCGTCCCTCGTGATTCCCGGCCAGCCAGAACACGG
>SKWQ01000279.1 GCA_007128855.1 Balneolales bacterium | reverse complement strand
GCTGTCCATTCCCTCCCTGGCCTCAAAGATCTCGGCCGCCCTTCGCCGCGAATCAGGGTGCGTGCTCACCCATTCCGGTACCCTCCTGCCTGACTCCAACGTGGATATGCGCAGCAGAAAATTGCCCAGATACACCGGATCGATCCCCGCCGCTTCCAGGTACGCAATGGCTTTTTGGTCCGCCTCCCGCTCCTGATCCCGGCTGAATGCGGTCGTGGTCAGTATCCGCAGGATGTTGGCCAGGATCTCCGACCCGGCGTCCATTCCGCTCATCATCAGCAGGATGGTGGTCCCGAACTCATTGATCATGCGCTCCATCACGTGATTTTCGGCAATGTGACCGAGCTCATGGGCATGCACACCCGCAAACTCCCCGGCATCGTCCGCAAATTGCAACAAACCGGTAAACACGATCACATTCCGGCCGGGCAAAACGGCTGCATTGATCGTGGAACTGTCAAATACGTGCACCGATATGGAATCGGGATCCAGCTCGTTCGCCTCGCAGATGCGACGGTGGATCATGTCGATGACCGCCAGCAACGAGTCATCGTCGGCCTTCTGATACTTCAGCTCAAGTTGCTTCAGCAACAGATCGCCGATACGCCTCTCGGTCTCACGCCCAATGGTCTCCGTGGTTGTATCCCCGACAAAATCGATGCGGCTCAACGCAAACCAGATCCCGGCAAACAGCAGCAGGGATACGGTCAGTTGGATTGCGGCTTTTTTCATTTGTGATTTCCAATGTGATTGTTCAGGTCAGATGGCGTTTCCTCACTCCTTGCAGATGGCATTGGTCATGGGTCCCCAGAACCACCACTCCACGTGGACCCCTTTCCGTGTCTTTACGGCCGTGTAGATGGTCATGATGAATTCCACCAGATTTATCAGTAAGGCCGTGATCAGATAGGCGATGTAGTAGTTGCTGAGCTCCCCGGCCCCGAAAAAGATGTAGAGCGTCCAGCCGGCCGCACCCGCATTCACGAAAAAGATGGTGATCTGCGAAAGCATGGCCTGCGTACAGTGCCATCGGGTGAAGTATCCGCCCCTCCGGTTGCCAAGGTAGAAGATACCGGTGGCCAGCAGGTTGACGATCGGCATCGGCATGCCGACCATGATGGCAATGAGCGACATCAGGTAACTGTTGGATGCCTTTTCCATCTCGGACTCGTTGGGCTCATAGGGAAATGGGGGATGCTGGATCATGTGTGAGGGATCAGTTGGTTGTCGTTTTGTGCTGCAGGTCCGTTATGCCAGGGAGTTCTGCGATCTCGCGGATACATGATCACAACCCCTTCAGGATATTCCAGATCCAGTTGGCCAGGATCAGGATGATCAGGAGAACCGCAAGCCACCGGTTCTGCCGGAGGATGGATTCGGTCTTGCGAAAAGCAAGGTACAGCGTGTCCCGCTTTCGCACAATATCGGCCAGGCTCCAGACGGGAAAAATCACCAATGCCACTGCAGCGAGATAACCCAGCGGATTGGTCAGCAGTGCGGCCAGCAACCGTCCATCCGCCAGCAGGATGAGTGACCTTGCCGTGCCGCAGGACGGACACGGCACCCCGGTAACCCTGTTGATCGGGCACACCTGCACGGATATGGCCTCGGGTGTGTTGAAATACAACCAGGCAAGCAATCCGTACGATGCGGCGGCCAGCGCCAGTACAAGTCCGTGCAATCGGCTGCTGGTCAGCATGTCAATGCCTGAGTGTTCATTTCGGAGGATCTGCTGCTATGGTCCGATGGAAGGACAGGGGTTTTCCTAATATCCGACGATCTGCTGCACTTTCTCATAGTTGACTTCCCTGGCACGTCCCATGATCAGGAAGTAGTCGACGATGGTCCAGATACCCAGTCCACCACAGGTCAATAGTTTTGCAATGCCCAGACCCGTATCGCCCACAACGAACCGGTCCACGCCCAGGGGCCCGGCGACGAGCGAAATGATCAGTAGCAGGATGGGATCTTTGTAGCTGAGGGACTGAACACGCATGAACTTGGATTCATCCACCTTTTCAAGTGCGTAGCTAATAGAAGGTATTTGATGCGACTCAAAATATTTGTTGTTGGACATGATAAACATGTCGACACGTTGCTTATCCATCTAAATTCCCCATTTATCGTTGATGTAAAGTCACTGGCTGACAAAAGTTTCAGGCCTGCCCCAACAATACGATAAATTTTTTAAAAAGTTTAAAAGAAAAAGCGGGATAATTTCAGGAAATCAACGCATACGGGAATCAGCCGTCACTTCCTGGAAACCGTGTGGCGGACGGTCCAGGGTCCAGGTCTCAAAGTAGAAGTGTCGTTCCCCTTTCACACGCTTGCCGTTGATAGTGAAACAGCGAAGATTGGGTCGGAGGATGTGCTGGCACCCGAGAAACAGTGCTTCATAGAGGTTGTGGCTTGTAAAAAGGTGCAGGTCGGAACCGTGATGGGCTTTTTCGGTAAGGATCACAAAATGGCCATTATCCAGGAGTGCGGTCAGCGGCTCAAACCGTTCCCGGATTCCGGAATGCCCGTCCAGTTGGATCGCGTTTCTGGCGGCGGAATCGGATGTCGGCCCACTGATCAGGATATCCATGGGTTTCAGCTCCAAAGCTGCCTGGTCGAAGGAGGGGAACAGGGAACCGTCCGGTCGATGCCAGTTTGTGACGGGAAATCCGGCCGTTCCGGACCCCTTCGGGATGTCCTCTTGCTGCAAAAGCTCATCCAACCGATGCATGGCGGTGGGGTTGCCGGACGCGACCGTATCCAGGATCCGGCCGAACAGGGAGCGTATCAGTGGCCAGGCAGAGAGTGTGGACAGGCCGAAGCGGAAATCACCCTGTTGTCCGATGTCGAGCCGGGTGCCGGTGAGGTAGTAACGATTGTATGTTTTCTGCGGTGACAGGAACGATTCCAGGGTCTGCCGGCGATCATCTTCGCGGTTTCTTGGATCGTCATGACCGGATAGATGCTCCAGGGTCATGTCATGTTCAAAGATGATCTTGAGAATCTCCATCTGTCAAAGGCTGTGGATCTGTTTATGGATTGGTTCCTGATTCATTATAAAATAAAAGCCCCGGAAAACATTCCCGGGGCTTTCACATACAGGGCCGCTAACTGCCGGGAATCAAAGCGCATGTCCCGACGATGGCGGTAAGTCCGATCAGATGGCGGTGGCGATTACCAGGGCCACGATCGAGATCAGCTTGATCAGGATGTTCAGCGACGGACCGGAGGTATCCTTGAGCGGATCACCGACCGTGTCACCGGTCACAGCTGCCTTGTGGGCATCCGAACCTTTGCCGTACTTAACACCGTCAAACTCGATGCCTGCTTCGATCATCTTCTTGGCGTTATCCCATGCACCACCGGCATTGGCCTGGAACAGGGCCATCAGTACCCCGGATACGGTCACACCGGCAAGCAGACCGCCAAGTGCCTGGGGCCCGAAAATGAAGCCGACCAGTACGGGCACGGCAATGGCCAGAAGGCCCGGGAATACCATCTCCTTGATTGCGGCCTTGGTTGAGATTTCAACGCACTTGCCATATTCGGCAGCCGTTTCGGCATCAGCAAATGTTTTCTGGTCTTCGGTCGTCCATTCCTTCTGATCTTTGCCTTCGTTGCGGCGCATGACCTCGAGGGCGGCTTTCAGTGCAGGAATTTCATTGAACTGACGACGCACTTCCTGGATCATGGACATGGCTGCCCGTCCGACCGCTGCCATGGAAAGTGCCGAGAAGACGAAGGCCAGCATACCACCCACAAACAGACCGGCGATTACCGGTGCCTGTGAGATGTCGATGACCTGGATGTTGGCGGCAGTCATGTAGGCACCGAAAAGGGCCAGTGCCGTAAGGGCGGCCGAACCGATGGCAAAACCTTTCCCGATAGCTGCGGTGGTGTTACCCACGGCATCCAGCTGGTCGGTGCGCTCACGGACTTCCGGAGGAAGCTCGGACATTTCGGCAATACCACCGGCGTTATCGGCAATCGGTCCGTAGGCGTCAACGGCAAGCTGAATACCCAGCGTGGAAAGCATACCGACAGCGGCAATGGCGATACCATACAGACCGGCAAAGTGGAAAGCGGTCATGATGGAGATGGCGATGACCAGGATCGGGATGGCCGTTGAAAGCATACCGACACCAAGGCCGG
>SKWQ01000041.1 GCA_007128855.1 Balneolales bacterium | reverse complement strand
TTCATCGTTTCCTGGATGTAGGCGTCGCGGAACAGCGTCATGACCACATCCTGGCCCGACTGCCGCAGGATGAGCCGGTTGAAATCGTCCAGCTCCATCTCCGGGAAGAACCGGTGGCGGAACCGGCTGGTGCCGTAGTCGCTGCGGGAGTAGAGGCGGAAACTCTTCTGCGGGAAGGCGCGCGAGGCCCCGCCGTGCAGGCGCAGCCCGATGTCCTGGGAGACGGCCATGCTGCCGTCGGACTCGTACATCTCCATGTGCGCCGGACGTTCCCAGTCGTCACCGCGCTGGTTGTAATTGGCCGCCGCGCCGAGGGCGTTGCTCTGGCCGTTATCGTCCCACACCTTGCCCAGCGCATAAATGCCCCGCTCGTAGCCGAACAGGCTGTCGCGGTGGGCCGTGAGGGAGATGACCGGGAGGGAGAAGCGCCGGTCGCCCTCGGGATGCACAAAGAAGGTGCGCGTGGCGACCTCGCTCCGTTCGCCGCGTGCAAAAGCCCTGGCGCGCAACACGGTGCCTTTGAACACCAGGTCGGCGGGCAGGGCGGCATTGGCATAGTTGTGGGAGATCTCGAGGATGGTGGACAGGTCGTTGGGCTCCGGGGAGCGGTCCTCGATGCGGATCGGGCCGGTGTACAGGGTGGATTGTGCCGTTGGCTCGGAACCGTCGATCGTGTAGCGGATCTCGGCGTCGTCACGTCCGACCGAGAGCTCCAGGTCGACCGGCCCGTTGTGGAACCCGCCCCGGACCGAAAAAGAGATGCCTTCCGGAAACGGGGAGACGCTGCCTTCGCTGTTGGATCGGCCGGGTGTGGGCTCGCGGAAAATGACCAGGCTGTCGGCGCCGTCGGGATACCGTCCCAGGGACTGGTCGGACGGGATTTCGGTGGGCGGGAACGCATCCACCCGGGAACCGGTCTGGAAGTCGGTGAGGAGGATCTCTTCCCCGGCCTGGGCGATGCTGAAGTTGGTGTGGAGCGGCTGGCCGGGTGTGCGGCGGTCCTTGCCGGAGGCCCAGATAAGCAGGAATCCTCCCGGTTCAAGAACCGTGCCTTCGGGCAGGATCCAGCGGAAAGGTTGCCCGTAATTGTCCGACAGGCCAAAATAGCTGATGTCGGCAGCGTCGGTCCCGGCATTGTAGAGCTCGATCCAGTCCTCGTAGTGGCCGTTCTCGTCGGTGATCGTGGTCTGGTTGGACGATTGGATCTCGTTGATCACAATCTGGGACAAACCCGAAGCAGGGAATATCAGCAAAGGTAAAGCCAGCAGGCCGATGAGTCGGGTTAAGCGAATGAGGGGGTAGATCATAAATGCAAAAAAACTGAGAAAACAGAGAAAATTAATGCATCTGATTGAATCCGGGCCGGGATGTATTGCGGTCTGGCTGAATAACGGATTTCAAACGATAAAGGGATATCCGGCGGCAAGTGAATATATCGTTCAACCCGAACGGGATGTTGGTCCCGGTACGGTCACCGACGGACGAATTCAATCAATAAATGCCCTGTAACAAATGAACTCACAATATAGACAAGAAATTGTAAAAAATGTGCGGCAACATGATAGCTTCAACCCGGTTTGTGCCGCTTTTTCAGTTCAGCAACCAGGTCCTCGAGTTTCATGTTCTCACCGGTGAGCAGCATCATCAGGTGGAACAGCAGGTCGGAGGCCTCATAGGTGAGCTCATCACGCGAATTTTTGGCGGCGATGACTGTCTCCACCGCTTCCTCGCCCACTTTCTGCGCAAGCTTGTCGCGTCCGGCACGGAACATCTTGCTGGTGTAGGAGCCCTCCGGCAATTTTTCCTTCCGCTCGTAAAGCAGCTCCTGAAGATCGTTAAGGAAGGAAATGTCATCGCCGGATTCGAAAGGGTACTCGTGGAAGCAGGAGGTCTCCCCGGTGTGGCAGGTCGGGCCGACCGGGTCCGCTTCCACCAGTAGCGCGTCGCTGTCGCAATCCTTCTGGATGCGCACCACTTTCAGCACGTTGCCCGACGACTCCCCCTTCATCCACAATCGCTTCTTCGACCGGCTGTAAAAAGTGACCTTGCCACTGTCAAGCGTGGCCCGGACAGCCTCCCGGTTCATGTATCCGAGCATCAGGACCTGGCGGGATTTGACATCCTGGACCACGGCCGGTACGAGTCCGTCAGCCGGGTTGTAAACAATATCATCAACGGAGAGCGTGGGTGTCATGAAGGCGGTTGTCAGATCGGTTCAGGGTGATTGCTTTTTCAACTGGCCGGTATGCCAGGGTTGCAAGATACCATTTTATGGGGATAATGCGTCCGGTCACAGGCGCACCGGTATGCCGGCCTGGTGCATGGACTGCTTAAGGTCGGCGATTTCGATTTCCCGGAAGTGGAAGATGCTGGCGGCCAACACGGCGTCGGCCTTTCCAACCGTGATGGCATCGATGCAGTGGTCGATGGTTCCGGCACCGCCGCTGGCGATGAGCGGTACGGGGGCGACGTCCGAGATCCGCGAGAGCAGCTCGTTGTCGAACCCCGATTTTGTGCCGTCACGGTCCATACTGGTCAACAAAATCTCACCCGCGCCACGCCCGGCCACCTCACGGCACCAATCGATGGCATCGCGACCGGTATCTTTCTGCCCGGCGTTGATATAGACGTTCCACGAGTCGCCGGTGCGCTTGGCATCCACCGCGGCCACCACACACTGCGAGCCGAACCGGTCGGCCGCCCGGGTGATGAGCTCCGGATCGTGGACAATGCTGCTGTTCATGGACACCTTGTCCGCCCCGGCAAGCAGCAGGGCGGAAATCTCCTCCACGCTGCGGATCCCCCCGCCCACGGTGAACGGGATGCGGATATGGCTGGCGATGTCCCGTACCAGCTCCACGAGGGTCTTGCGTTTTTCGTTGGTGGCGGTGATGTCCAGGAACACCAGCTCGTCGGCCCCCTCTTCGGAGTAGCGGCCGGCCAGTTCCACGGGATCACCCGCATCCACCAGACCGACAAAATTGACGCCTTTGACCGTCCGGCCGTTTTTTATATCAAGACAGGGAATAATTCGTTTTGCTAACAAGGTACTTTCTTATGATTTTCCGTTATCCCGGGATTATTCCGGGATGCGATGCGTGCACCGTCCAAAATAACCAAACTGCCGTTCTTTGACCACTAACATTAACGGAGAAAACACATGAACAGATTTGTCGTCCGAACAGGCCTTGCAGCGGCCGCGCTCCTTTTTTTGATAATCCCTGCCCACCTCCACGCCGAAACCGGTCCGGCAGCGTCAGGCGACACGGACCTGACCCTGTTCCCGGGATGGGGCTGGGTGCTGGATACGCGCACGGTCGAACTGAATAGCGGACGCAATGACGTCACGTTTCCCGGCATCGCACGGCAGCTGGATCCGGGCTCGCTGCAGATCGGGCTGGACGGGGAAGTGATCTCGGTGCGTACCCGGATGGAGCACCATGGCTGGGAGCGGATTTTCCGGACACTGGTTGGCAGGCAGATCCGCATGGTCAGCGAAACGGGCCAGCTGGTGGAGGGGGAAGTGGTCGATTTCACCCAGGGCCGGCTCTATCTGCGCAAAGCGGAGGGACGCTACACCATGATCCCCAATCCACACAGCTACCGGTTGGAACTGGACGGGATGCCGGAAACGGACAAACCGGGGATGCAGCTCGACGCCGTTGTCAGGGTCGATCGCACGGGAACGTACCCCGTCCAGATCTACTATGTAGCCAACAATATCGGCTGGAGCCTGGACTATGCCATTGTGCTGAACGAATCGGAGGATAAGGCCGCGGTCACGGGAACGGCCCAGATCCGGAACAACAGCGGCACCGCATTCGATCAGGCGCGCGTGCGCCTGGTGGCAGGGGATGTGCGCATGAGTCCGCAACGGCCACCATCTCCACGGGATGCCGCCATGGGGGACGCCCTGATGGCCCGGGCGGAAGCGATGCCGGAAGCCGAGCAGTACGCCGACCACTATGTGTATGAACTACCCCGCCGGCTGGACCTGCCCGAACAGGAACTTTACCAGTTTCCGCTTGTGGCCGCTTCCGATGTGGAGGTCACCAAAGTCTACCACCACGGCATCCGGCCGTTTTCCGGCAGCAGCCGGGATCCCCAGCGCGTGAGCATCCTGTATCGTTTCGAAAACGAGAAAGAGCAGGGGCTGGG
>SKWQ01000121.1 GCA_007128855.1 Balneolales bacterium | reverse complement strand
CTGAGAACATCGGCGGTGACTACTGGACGGCCACCATCATGATGATGCCGGGTGACAACCTCGAGTTCAAGTACTGGACCGGTTTCTCCCTGGATCCCGAAGAGCCCACGGCCAATGGCGGTTGGGAATCAAGCGACAACCGTACGCTCGCGGTTCCTGCCAACCAGACCGATCCGATCGTGCTCGACCTGGCTTTCTACAACGACCGTCAGGTGTTTGAAGACAAGGCCGACTCCGTTGGCATCTTCTTCCGCGTCAACGTCGGTGCACGTGTGCAGCAGGGTCAGTTCGATCCCGAGAATCCCGACCACAAAGTCGGTGTGCGCGGAACCCCGCGCATTCTGGGCAACCCCGAAGACTGGGGGGCAACCAACCTGTTCCTGGAAAAGGAAGACCGCATGGATGAGAGCAACAACGTTTTCTATTCCGGCGTCCTCTACGTACACGAAGACACTCTTGCCGCCGACGGCAGCTTTGCCTACAAGTTCGTCACGGAAACAGCCACCGTTGGCTGGGAAGACGGTTCCGACAGGACGGCAAGCGTTGCTGAAGTTGCCGATACCACATTGCAGTGGGGCTTCTTCAATGGCGAGCGTCCGACAACCGAAGATGTCGACCTCATCGAGACCGATGTCCAGTTCGCGGTGAACGTCAACGTACTCATCAACCTGGGTATCTTTGATGACGACCTCGACGCTGTAGAGCTGCGCGGTAACTTCAACGGCTGGGCCGCCGGTGATGAGCTCACATTCAACCCGACACTGGACCGTTACCAGCTTACACGCAGCTACTCTGGCAGTAATCTGGTGGCTGTTGATCAGCGGTACGCCTACAAGTATTTCATCGTTTGGGATGAAAGCCGCGAGGATGAGAACAGCCCGAACTATGTGCCGAATCTGGATCGGGGCGCTGGATGGGAAGAGCCGGGAACGACCGGCGGATCCGACCGCGTGTACTTCATCCAGAACGCTCCGGTACAGCGCACGTATCCTGAAAACCCAGGCTATGTGTTCTACAATGACCTGGCGGGTGCGTCAGTTATCCTGCAGGACTTCATCGAAGGCACTCCGGAAACCTATCCGATCACCATCCGTGTCGACATGACCCGTGCCACCACGGTTCCCGATGCCGAAGAGCGGTTCGTGCCGGGTCAGGATTCCGTGTTCATCGCCTTTGAAGAGCAGATCTTTGCTCTGACCCAGGGCTTTGGTACCGGTCCGGATCACGTGAACGATGCTGCCAACGTTTACCGCAACGAGAACTACCTGCTGGAAGACACCAACGGTGACGGCATCTATGAAATCACCATCGATGCCCAGCTTCCGACCGTAAACGCGTTCGGCTTTGTGATCGGCTACGGCCAGCCCAATGTCGGCGAAGGCGAGATCCTCTGGAACGGAGGCGGCTTCGGCAGTGGACGCCGTTACTACCAGTTTATCACGCCGACCAGCGTGGAGGACTTTGACGGCATCCTGGTATCCAACTGGCCGGCCCAGCCGGAACTGGCCGTTCTGACATGGTTCGGTGGAGAAAGCTTCGGCGACGATCCGCTGACCGTGGAAGTAGCACCTGACTATCCCGCCATCGCTTCCAGCGCGGATGACAGCAATGTTCAGACCCCGGTTGCCTACAGCCTGGACCAGAACTATCCGAACCCGTTCAACCCGACCACGACCATCCGCTTTACCATTCCGGAAATGCAGGATGTCCGCCTGGATGTGTACAACGTCCTTGGCCAGCGGGTTGCCACGCTCGTGAACACCCAGCTGAACGCGGGTACGCATACGATTCCATTCGATGCCACCAGCCTTGCGTCCGGCATGTACATCTACCGCCTGCAGGCCGGTGAGTTTGTACAGCAGCGCAAAATGATGCTTATCAAGTAGATTTGTGTCCGTGTAACCGGAGCTGCATTCCGCAGCTCCGGTTGCATTTTTTTAATCCGCTGAGCAGATGTACGTTTTATCGAGGCCAACCGATTGAATCCAACCATTTATGATATTGCCAGAGAAGCCGGAGTAAGCATCGCTACCGTTTCCCGGGTTTTCAACGACAGCAGTTGCGTCACCCAGAAAACGCGGGAAAAGGTACTTGCCGTTGCCAATGACCTCGGCTATCATCCGCGCGCCCTGGCCCAGAGCCTGGCCCGCAAAAAAACCAGGATCATCACCGTCATCGTACCGGTCATATCCAACTACTTCTTCATGGAAGTACTGGCCGGCATGCAGGACAAAATCGCCGAATTCGACTACGATCTGCAGATTTTCAATGTCAAGATTGCCGACAACCTCCTCAACCAGGCCGACCATATCATGAAACGCGGCTGGGGCGAGGGATACATCGTTATTTCCGTCCACCTGGAGGACAGCGAATGGAAATTGCTGCATAAATACAATGTGCCGGTGGTGCTCATCGACGAATACTACCCGGGATTCGACACCATCAGCGTCGACAGCATCGAAGGGGCCTACACCGCCACATCCCACCTTATCGAACAGGGCTACAAGTCCCTGGGAATGATCTGCGCCAAACTGGACTCCAAACCGATCGTGGACCGGGTCCTGGGTTACCGGCGTGCCCTTGATGATTCCGGCATCATGGTCGACCCGGCGATGATCGTCACCGGTGAGGATATGGAACGCGACGGTTTCACCGAAAGCAACGGCTACGAGGCCATGACCAAACTGCTCAGCCTGGACACCCCGCCGGATGCCTGCTTTTGCGCCTCCGACATCCAGGCCCTCGGCGCCATCAAGGCCATGCGGGACCACAACCTGCGCATACCCATCATCGGGTTTGACGATCTGGAGTTTTCCGAATACGTGGGTATGTCCACCATGAGGCAGCCCATGTACGAAATGGGGGCGCTGGCCATCGAGAAAATGGTGGAACGCATCGAAAACAAGGACTCGGATATCACCCACACCGTCTTCTCGCCGGACCTCATCCTTCGCGCCTCCTCGCCCGGATACGCCGGGTTCACCAAGCGGAACAAAAAATCCATGCCGGCTGAAGGGTAGCTTCCCGTTCCGGCACACCCTCCCCGCTTTTTTGATTTCAAACAAAACACTTTCAAGACCATGAACCGCTTTATCCCGTACATTTTCCTGATTTTTGCCGCGCTGATCTCCGGCACGGCCGCAGCCCAGGTGGTCTATACCGACCCGTCGTTCCCGACCATCGACCGACCAGTGACCCTCTTTTTTGACGCCACGGAAGGCAATGGCGGACTCGCCGGATTCACCGGGGACGTCTACGCCCATACCGGGGTGCTGACCGATCTCAGTACGGCCCCAAACGACTGGCGCTACGTGGTTGCCAACTGGACAGAGAATATCCCCAAGGCAAAAATGACCCGCATCAGTCCCGATCTGTACTCCCTTGACATCGGTTACATCCGCGACTACTACGGCGTGCCGGAATCCGAAGAGGTGCTGCAGCTCGCTTTCGTCTTCCGCAGCGCCGACCGGAGCCGGGAAGGCAAGAACGCCGATGGCGGCGATATCTTCGTCGATGTCTATTCCGACGTTGTCACCGTACGGTTCGACCGCCCTTCGCTGCCTTCCATCGGTCCGCTCATGGTGAACCCGGGTGACACCATCCCTGTGGAAGCCAGCTCCTTCGGCCTGGAAAGCGACATCATTTCGATGGAACTGTTTGTGGATGACGTTTCCGTGGTGCAGGTCGACTCCGCCCGCATCGTCTTCGACCTGGAACTCAACGAGCCCGGCACGCGCACCGTCCGTGCCGTAGCAGAAGATGAAAACGAAAACAGTGCCGAATCGTCGTTCACCGTGCTGGTCAACCCGCCGGTCACCGAAGCGCCCGTCCCGGCCGGCAAGCGGCTCGGCATCAACTACCACGACCAGGACGACATGGCCACCCTCGTCCTGTGGGCCCCCGAAAAGGAATTCGTCTACCTGATCGGCGACTTCAACGACTGGCAACCCTCCGCCGAATACATGCTCAGCCGCGAAACCGCCCGCGCCGACAGCGTGCTCTACTGGATCACCATTGACGACCTCGAACCCGGTGTCGAGTACGGCTTTCAGTATCTGGTGGATGGGGTCATCCGCCTGAGCGACCCCTTCTCCCACAAGGTGCTCTCCCCGTGGAACGACCGGTGGATCTCCGAATCGGTGTATCCCGGCCTTAAAGAGTACCCGCACG
>SKWQ01000247.1 GCA_007128855.1 Balneolales bacterium | reverse complement strand
TCCCTGACCCTTTCCGACATCCCGTTCGAAGGCCCCATGGCCCAGGTCCGGGTCGCCAGGATCAACGGCGAATTTGTGGTCAACCCCACCGTTACGGAGCTCAAAGCTGCCGACATCGAACTGACCGTGGGTGGAACACTTGAAAGTGTTGTCATGGTGGAAGGTGAGATGGAAGAAGTCTCAGAAGAAGACATGGTCGAGGGCATCCGCCTGGCACATGAATCAATTAAAAAACTGTGCCAGTTCCAGCTTGATCTCAAAGAGGAACTTGGCAAAGAGAAGTGGGATAATCCCGTGCCGGAGGTTGTCGAAGGACTCGAAACGAAGGTCCGGGAACTGGTTGGCGACCGTTTTGTCGAGATCAGCCGTCAGAAGCTGCCCAAAAAAGATTACGGCCTGGCCGGTAAAGAGATCCGTACAGAGGTGAAAGAAGCCCTGGCCGAGGAATTTCCGGAGCAGGAAGAAGCCATCACCGAAATCTGCTATGCCATCCAGAAAGAGGCCATGCGCAAGGTGCTGCTTGAAGAAGACCAGCGCATCGACGGGCGCAAGCCTGGCGATATCCGCCCAATCTGGACCGAGGTCGGCTATCTTCCGCGTACGCATGGTTCGGCCATCTTCACGCGCGGCGAGACCCAGGCGCTTGCATCCGTGACACTCGGTACCAAGCGCGATGAACAGATGATCGACACCCTGTTCTATAACAGTTCCAAGCGCTTCATGCTGGATTACAACTTCCCGCCTTATTGCACTGGCGAGGTCAAGTTTATGCGTGGCGTTTCCCGCCGCGAAGTCGGTCACGGCAACCTTGCCGAGCGTGCCCTCAAGAAGATGGTACCCAGCACCGACGACTTCGACTACACCATCCGTGTGGTATCCGATGTCCTTGAGTCCAACGGATCCTCCTCCATGGCTTCGGTCTGTGGCGGATCCATGGCCCTTATGGATGCCGGTGTCCCCCTGAAAAAAGCGGTGGCCGGTATCGCCATGGGAATGATCGTGGGCGACGGCAAACACGTCGTGCTCTCCGACATCCAGGGCGAAGAGGACCATATGGGCGACATGGACTTCAAAGTCACCGGAACGACTGACGGCATCACTGCCTGCCAGATGGATATAAAGGTGAAAGGGATCTCATTCGACGTGATGGTGGAAGCCCTGCAGCAGGCCCGTGAGGGACGGCTCCACATCCTGGAAAAAATGGACGAAAGCATCTCCGAACCCCGTCCGGAAATCTCCCAGTATGCTCCGTCCTTCGAGAAAATCGAAGTCGAGACGGATCAGATCGGCGGTATCATAGGCCCCGGTGGCAAGGTGATCCAGTCCATCCAGCGTGAAACCGGCGCCGAAGTCATGATCGAAGAGATCGGCAACAAGGGCGTCGTCACCATTTCTGCCGATAGCAGGGAAAAAATCGAAGCGGCCATCCAGAAGATCAAAGCCATCACCGGCGATCTTGAGGAAGGTGAGATCTACACCGGTACCGTTCGCTCTATCAAGGAGTACGGCGCTTTTGTTGAAATCATGCCGGGTCGCGATGGATTGCTCCATATCTCCGAAATCGATCACAAACGCATCAACAAAGTGACCGATGTGCTATCAGAAGGCGATCAGATCGAAGTGAAGCTGCTGAAAGTGGAAGATGGCGGCAAGCTACGTCTCTCCAGGAAGGCGCTGCTCCCCAGGGAATAAGCTTACATCTTTCTGGCTGCGGATGCGGGACCGGTACAGGCCAATGGGTCTGGCCAGAATCCTGCATCCTTTGAAACTCTTAAAAAAGCGTCATCATTTTATGGTGACGCTTTTTGTATATTTGGGCACTTGAAACTGCATCGGAAATAAAAATCATTGTAAAACACACTTCCATATGAGCACACCTGACCGGATCCAGAAAACGGTAATGCCAAATGGATTGCGAATCGTAACCGAATCCATCCGCACTGTCCGCAGCCTGTCGGTCGGCATCTGGGTCAAAACAGGGAGCAGGCATGAGAAGGATCCTGAAGCGGGCATCACCCATTTCCTGGAACACATGCTGTTCAAAGGGACCGAAAAGCGCTCCGCTTATGACATTGCCCTGAGCATGGAGGCCGTGGGCGGCTACCTGAACGCGTTCACATCACCCGAGCTCACCTGTTACTATGCGCGCTGCCTGGATTCCGAGCTGGATACGGCCCTGGATGTGCTGACCGACATGGTCCTGCACTCCCGTTTTCCGGACGAGGAGATCGAAAAGGAGAAGAAGGTGGTCATCGAAGAGATGAAGATGTACCGTGACAATCCGGAGGATTTCATCTTCGAGGAGTTCCATAAGCAGCTGTTCCTTCCCCATCCACTCGGCAGGCCCATCATCGGCTACGAATCGACGGTTTCCGGGTTCGAACGGGAATCGCTGTTCAGCTACATGCGGGACCACTACCACCCGATGAACGTCATTATTGCCGTAGCCGGGAATGCGGAGCACGAACAGGTGATCCAACTGGTGGAAAAATATTTTCAGCCTCTCGAAAACGAATTCGTGGCCAATGGCGACCAGCCCATGACGCCCTATAATGCAAGCAAGGCGCTAATCCGCCGTCCCATCGAGCAAACGCACTTCATGCTGGGCCGCCGTGCCCTGTCAGCCATGGACCCGGACCGGTATAAACTGCTCCTCGCGAATACCGTGCTCGGTTCCGGAATGAGTTCCCGATTGCACCAGAACATCCGTGAAAAATACGGGTACTGCTATCACATCCAGTCGTTCATGGAGGCATTCCGTGACAGCGGTCTGTTCGGTATCTATGCCGGAACCGACAGGGAGTACCTGGACCATGTGCGCGAACTGGTGCTCGTCGAACTGCGCCGTCTGATCGATGAGCCCATCCCACAGAAAGAATTGGATGAAGCAAAATCACAGCTCAAGGGAAAACTGCTCCTGGCCCAGGAAAGCATGAGCAACCGGATGACCCGGCTTGCAAAAAGTGAAATATTCTATGAGCGCTATATCACGCTGGATGAGCTGGTTGCCGAAATCGACAGCGCGGATTCATCGCAGATCCGCGATCTTTGCCAGAACTTCTTCGATGAAAAACAATTTACCGAAACGGTACTCATGCCGGAGGAGCTGGCATAACAACATTTGCAGCAAACCGATGATATTATGGTCTACATCAATGAAATCTCGAAACATGCCGGACAGCAGGCAACCCTGAAGGGATGGGTCTACAACATCCGGACCAGTAAAAAACTGATCTTCATCATTGTCAGGGACGGCACAGGACTGTGCCAGTCTATTGTCGCCCAAGATGATGTCCCCGAAGATGTCTGGGAAGCGGCGCTCTCCCTGCAGCAGGAAAGCGCCATCGAAATCACAGGTAATGTGCAAGCCGACGAACGCAGTGTGGGTGGACACGAACTCCATGTGACCGGCCTTACCGTGGTTTCCCAGGCCGAGGAATACCCCATTACACCCAAGGAACATGGCATCGAGTTCCTGATGGAGCATCGGCACCTGTGGCTGCGCAGCCGCAAACAGTGGGCGGCCATGCGCGTGCGCAATACCATCATCTACGCTATCCACCGGTTCTTTCAGGATCGGGGATTCATCCAGATGGACGCCCCCATATTTACCGGCAATGCCGCCGAAGGCACCACCAATCTGTTTGAAACGGACTATTTTGACCGGAAGGCCTACCTCACCCAATCCGGCCAGCTCTACGGAGAGGCCATGGCCATGGCTCACGGCCGCATCTACACCTTTGGTCCCACTTTCCGGGCCGAAAAGAGCAAGACGCGCCGCCATCTTACCGAATTCTGGATGATAGAGCCAGAGATGGCATACTACGATCTCAACATGAACATGGACCTGGCCGAGGAAATGATCGTGTTCCTCGTCGGGGAAGTGCTCTCGCAAAACCGGGAGGAGCTGGAGATCCTGGAGCGGGACGTGTCCCGGATGGAGCAGATCAAGGCGCCGTTCCCCCGTATCAGTTACACCGATGCCGTTGCCCGTCTGAATTCACCTGCCATGCAGGAGCGGCTGGACGGCATGGAACAGGAACGAAAGGCGGAAGCCGAAGGGCTCAGAAAAGAGCTCGCGTCCCTCGATGCGGAATTTGGTCAGGCCAAAAAAGGAAGGAAGTTTCAGATCGATCGCCGCAGGGGTGAGATCAACTCCCGGCTTGACCAGGTCGGGGAAGACCTGCGCAACATCCCCGTCTGGAAAAAATCGGCACTGGAAAAAAAATGGGGGGAGGATTTCGGCGGCAGCGACGAGACACTGCTCACCATGGACGACCCGACCCCGGTCATGGTCTACGGATACCCCGCTGAAGTCAAGGCGTTCTACATGAAACGCGATCCGGAAAACGATAAAATCGCCCTGGGGGTGGATATGATCGCTCCCGAGGGATACGGGGAAATCATCGGAGGAGGCCAGCGGGAAGACAATCTGGATACGCTGCTCAAGCGGATAAAGGAACATGACCTTCCCGAAGAGCAGTTCCGCTGGTACCTCGACCTGCGCCGCTACGGCTCGGTGCCTCACTCCGGATTTGGCCTTGGGCTTGAACGGACCGTGGCCTGGTTGTGCGGACTCAGGCACGTGCGTGAAACCATCCCTTTCCCAAGGATGATGGGCCGGTTATATCCATAGCACTACCCTGAAACATGGCAAAAAGATCAACCAGTCTCAGTGATTTCAAGGCCTTCCAGGAGGAGTTTCGTGGTCCCGAAATCAAACCGGTCTACGCTTTTTTTGGGGAGGAGACCTTTTTTCTGGACCGATTGCAGGATGCCGCCATAGGTGTGATTCCGGAAGAATCCAGGGATTTCAACCTCGATGTACTCTATGGCGATGATGTCAAGGTGGATAAGGTCGTCACCATGTGCCGCAGCTTTCCCATGATGGCCGAGCGGCGGGCGGTCATTGTCCGCGACTTCATGAAGATGTTCGACCCCCGACAGGGTGAGTCAGAGCCGTCCGATGACGACCCGGGGGAGATTTCGCTTGACGCTCCGGGCGGCGGGGGAGGGTCGGTGGATGACCTTGTGGCCTATCTGAAGCAGCCAAATCCCTCCACACTGCTTTTTCTCACAAATCCAAGGCGTCCGGCAGCCAACACCCGTATCGGTGCCGCCCTCAGGAAGAGCGGGACGGTGGCATCCCATACATTCGAGCCGGTCGATGAACTGCAGCTTCCGAAATGGATCATGGCGTGGGCGACCATGGAGCACCAACTGAGTTTTGAGGATCAGGCGATTCAACTGCTGGCATTTCACGTTGGAAACAATCTTCAGCAGCTGACCGTCGAGATTGAAAAGCTGTCATCAGGTCGTGAAAAGGACCGTCCCGTGACCGATTCGGACGTCAGGAAGCTTGTCGGCCTATCAAGGGAGTACACCATGTTTGACTTCCAGGACGCGCTGTTTGACAAGAATACGGACAAGGCGATGATGATCGCCCATCATATGATGAAAAGGGCGGACAACCCGTCCGGTGAAGTGATCCGGATCATCAGCTATCTTTATACCACTTTCGGCAAGCTATGGCTTATTCAGCGACTGGGCCGCAAAGGGCTCACACCGGAGCAGATCCGTGAGGTGACTGCCATTAAAAGATTTTACTACGACAAACTGGCTCGCGCAGGCAGGCGGTACCCGCTTGCCACCTGTCCGTGGCTTTTCGAAGTTCTGTTGGATGCCGACAAAGCGATCAAGGGGTTCAGTCGCCAGACCCCGGAAGCGATCCTGTTGATGACCATCAAGAAGATCACATCCTGACGGACACGTCCCCGTCGGCCATCCCATCACGGCAGAATACCACCCATACATGCATAATTCCCCAAAACAAGCGAATCTTAATCGAATGCACTGCGCAGAACCGTCCGTTGGGACCTCAATAATTGCTGTTCTCGTACGTTATATTCATCATGAAAAAAAATTCACCGGGGATGTTAAAATGGGGATGTTAAAATCAAAAAAAATCTTTAATTTTAGTCCTTGTTAAAAAATCCCAAACACTGAATCAGAATTGGTTGGACAACGGTTTATTGCAACGTTTTTATCGGAACTGGTTTGGATCCAGGATATGGATTGTAACTCAACGGAACAGGTAATCAACTAGACCATTTTACGACATTGATTTATGCTGGTTCAAAGATAACTTCTCCAATCCGGATTTTTACTGTGATGCGATTCGATCCTTTTATAAAGGATGGTCGCTGCGTACCAACGCGACTTTTTCACACAAGCGCAAGCGAATCAAGCGGGGTGGCTGTGTGCAAAGGGTTGCTTTTTTTTTACATGCTGTTTTCGTGCAGCGATCACTGAACGATACCACCCACTAGAACTGAGAGAAATGGAAGCATTAGGAAGACAAATACTCGTAGAATTCTACGAATGCAATGAAGAGGTGCTCAACGACGTAGCACAGATTGAAGCAATTTTACTCGAGGGAACCCGGGCATCCGGTGCTTCCATAATTTCTCATAAATTCCACAAGTTCAGTCCCCACGGCGTCAGCGGAATGGTGGTGATCGCAGAGTCGCATGTTGCAATTCACACCTGGCCGGAGTACGCATACGCCGCTGTTGATATTTTTACATGTGGCGAAACCATCGACCCATGGGTCATCCAGGAACATCTCAAGGAACATTTTGAGTCCAAAAACACCTCCGCAATGGAGCTGAAACGCGGGATGTTCAAAGTTGCCGAGGGACAGAAACTGCTTTTCAAGCCTGAAAATGCTGCAAAATTCAGCAACTGATGATGATCAAACCCCGGGACGGCAGTAACCGGCCAAAGCTGGTCGTGGATGATGCACAACCAGCTGCTTTGCAGTTTTTTCCTTGATCTGCCGCCATTTTACACCAAGCGGATCAAGGACGAAAAATTCAGGTCCAGTAGAACAAAAAGTAACTGCCAACCTCAGTATCCATATCCGGACTTATTCTGAAATACACATTAACATTGAAAAGGAGTTATCATTTATGAACATGGTTCCAACACCGAACATTTTCTGCCTTGTCAAGGGGGCGGGTGAGGGGCGCACTCTGCTGAATGCTTTTGATCAGGCCCTTCTTGCAGCCGGGGTCGGCGACACCAACCTTATGCGCATGAGCAGCATCGTTCCCCCCGGTGCAAAGCAGCGTACTTCGGTCACTCTTCCTAAGGGCGGACTCATTCCTGTTGCCTATGCCCACATCGACTCTGATACTCCCGGGGAGGTCATTTCGGCTGCCATTGCCGTGGCATTGCCGGAAGATCCGGAACTTGCCGGTGTCATCATGGAATACGAAGCAAAAGCACCACTTGCTGATGTGGAGGCAAAAGTCCGGCAAATGGCGCAGGATGCTTTTGAGTATCGGAACAGAAAACTGGGCGCACTTTTTTCAACCGGTGTTGAGCACACCGTATCGGAGTGCGGTGCCGTCTTTGCCGGCGCGGTCCTGTGGTATGAATAACCTGTAAACAACAATGGAAAATCAGTTTAACGAATATTACAATGGTCGCACCGGACTTACCGTCGGTGTCAGCAAGGCCCTGTTCTCAGAAACAACCCCCTTCCAAAAAGTCGAAATCCTGGAGACGGATACCTGGGGGAACATGATGACCATCGATGGGATGGTAATGCTCTCGGAAAAAGACGAATTTGTGTACCACGAGATGCTTGCTCACGTACCGATGTTCGCCCATCCGAAACCACGCCGGGTCCTCATCATCGGTGGCGGCGACGGAGGGACCGCCCGTGAAGTGCTGCGACACCCATCGGTGGAGCATGTGGATATGGTCGAAATCGACGAGGCCGTGGTCCGCGCCGCTAAACAGTTCCTTCCGGATGTCGGAGACTTCGGCAACCCAAAGCTTCAAGTCCATTTTGAGGATGGCATTGCTTTCGTGGAACGGGTTTCGGAGCCCTACGATGTGATCATCATCGACGGCTCAGATCCGGTGGGACCCGCCGTCGAACTGTTTAGTGAAAAATTCTACCGAAACTGCTATAATGCACTGAGCCCAATGGGAGTACTCTCTTCCCAGACGGAAAGCCCGTGGGTGCCGTCCTACCATCCGGCTATACGCAAGCTGTTCGGGTCACTTGACACGATCTTTGAGGTCTCGCGCATGTACCTGGCCTTCATCCCGCTCTATCCCTCCGGTATGTGGTCGCTGGCTTTCGCATCAAAAGGGATCCATCCACACGACCCCGATGTCCTGGACCGGGTCGTCAAGGGCACCACATCCATGGATGCATCGTTACGATACTACAACCCGGAAATCCACCAGGGTTCCTTTGCACTGCCAGGTTTTGTCCGGGAAATCCTCCGTTAAGAAAAAGCTATGCTGACATTCCTTCTTGTCCTTGCTGTGCTTGCGGCACCGGCGAAGGCAGGGGATGGTTTCCGGGATGCGGTCCTTGTTGAAACAGCATCCGAAGCAGCCAACGGGTTTACCATGCGGTTCTACCGTGATGGTGAGCCGGCAGATCCGCCCCGGGCGCTGGCCGATTCCCTCACGCACATGCATCACCGGGGAAGGGATGCCATTGTGGAGGTGACAAAAACCGTTTTGGCCCGTCACTACTCGGATTCCGGTTACTTTTCAGCGGAAATTGACAGTATCGTTTTTTGGGATATGGTTCCTGACGGCAGCGACGCACCGGATGACCATGATGGCGTGTCCGGACAGCAGACGTCAACTCCTCATACGAATAACGGATCCCGGCAGCCAACGCTGTCCATCCATGTGACCGTCGGCTGCCGCTACCAGATCGGCTCCCTCAACTTCAGGATCATAGATGACGACCAGCAGTTGCTCGACCGGTTCCTTCGATTCTACGGTGAAGGCGACACATTCGACCGCTTGGCCCTCGAGGCAGAGCTGCGCCGGGCCGTGCGGCATCTGGAGGAGCAGGGATACCCGCTTGCGAATCTGGAAATATCAAATTTCCACCCGGATCGGGAATTATGCAGGGTCGATATCGACGCCGGACTCAGGGCCGGGGAAGCCCTCCAGGTACAGGGTGTCGTTACCAGCAAGGTAGTGCAGGCCGATGCCGGCTATATCGAAACGGCCTCCGGAATCCGTGAGAATGACAAAATCACACCCGATCTGTTCCGAAGTGGGCGCCGCAACCTGGAGAACACGGGCTTTTTCCGGGAGGTGAGCGACGGAGACCTGCTGCTCAGGGATGGCGATGCCTACATCTACTATGACGTCATCGAACAACGGGCGAACCATTTCGATCTGCTGTTCGGCTACGTGCCGGGACAATCCGGCGGTAACGACATCGTTGGCAGGGGCGAGATGAAGGTCCGGAACGTGGGCTGGACCGGCAGCACCATGCACCTCATGTTTGAGCGCCTGGACGAAATGGTCACAAGACTGGAATCCGGCTATGAGCGCGAATGGATCGGCGGGCTGCCACTTGGGGCAGGCGTCGATTTCCGGTTTGTCCAGCAGGACACCAGCTACCAGGTCCGTGAACTTCACCTAATGGGGTCGTACCGTCGCACGCCCGAACGCCGCTATTCCATTCACCTGCTCCAGAACACCACAGCGGCCAACGACGATCCGGCCCTTCCCCTGAGCGTGCTCGACGGGGTAACGCGCGCTGCCGGATTCGGTTTCCATTTCGACAACACCGACAGCCGGTTCACGCCACGCAGCGGCATGATGTTCAACCTCTACGTGGAATCGGGTTTCCGGCGCGTCAGTGATGCCAGGGCCGAAGAGCTCCGCAGCCGGGGCACCATGTTGCAGCAGCGGGTCCGGACATCCCTGAAAACCTTCTACAGTCCCTTCAGCAGGCAGGTGATCGCCCTTGGCATCCACGGCTCGCTCGTCGAATCACCGGAGTATACCGAAACGGATGTCGTTCCGCTGGGCGGATCCCGTTCCATCCGCGGCTACCGGGAAGAGCAGTTCCGGGTTGCCAGATATGCCTGGGCCGACCTGGAATACCGCTATCTGCTGGATCCGTTGTCGCACGCCTTCCTTTTTGGCGCCGCAGGCGGCTATGAACGCCCTGCCATGCTCGCAAGGGAAGAGACCGGTTCCTCTGGATGGTTGTATTCGGGTGGATTCGGCTTCCGTTTTCAGACACCGATCGGCCTGATGCAATTCACCTACGCCGTATCCGCTGAGGATTCCCTGCACAACGGTAAGGTCCACTTCAGTCTTACCGCCGGATTTTAGAAACCGGAACCATACAGGCATCACATTCCACCCTGAAGGCCAGGTCAGGTATCGTCATCATCAAGCCAGCGTGATGCCAGCGGTCCATATGTGTCGGTCCGCCGGTCCCTGAAAAACGGCCAGGTGGTCCTGTGCCGATCAAGCACCTGCAGATCTGCTTTGCACCAGACCACCGCCTCGTCCGTCCCGGCCTCGGCCAGCACCTCCCCGAACGGTCCGCTCACGAAAGAATGCCCCCAGAAGGAGAGGGTTCCTTCCGTACCCGTCCTGTTTACAGATGCGACATAGCAACCGTTGGCTATGGCGTGACTTTTCTGGATGGTCTGCCAGGCATTCCGGTACCGTTCGGCAAGTTCTCCTTCTTCCTCTGGCAGTGACGCAATGGCGGTTGGATAGACCAGGATGTCCGCACCCATCATGGCCGTGATGCGAGCCGCTTCCGGATACCACTGGTCCCAGCAGACGAGCACCCCGATCCGGCCATACCGGGTGGAAAAAACAGAATAGCCCAGGTCGCCGGGAGTGAAATAGTACTTTTCATGAAACCCGGGATCCTCCGGGATGTGCATCTTCCGGTATTTGCCGAGATAGCTCCCATCGGCATCAATGACCACGGCCGTGTTGTGATACAGCCCGGCGGCCCGCTTCTCAAAAAGTGAAGCCACGATCACGACTTCAAGCTCCCCGGCCAGCTTTTCCAGGCGCTGCGTGGTCGGACCGGGCACCGCCTCCGCCCAGTCAAAGAACCGCTCGTCCACCTCCCTGCAGAAATAGGGCCAGGCAAACAGTTCCTGGAGGATGACGATCTGCGCCCCTTTGGCTGCCGCCTCCCGGATTCTGCGCATGGTGTTCTGCATATTGGCTTCGATGTCATCTGAGCACGGCAACTGGACAAGGGCCAGCGATAATGAGGAGTCCGGCATACTGAAGATACTTTGGATTTACAGTTTATCATACTTCCGCTGCTTATGGTACGGCTAGCGGGGCCACGACAGGGGCACGGTGATGCACCATGCCCAAAGATACAAAAAAAAAGCCGCTGCTGCGGGTCGTCCCGGCGACGCGGATGCAAACATTGCTTCAGCAGTGTTTGCCATTTGCTAAGCACATCAATAGAAATTATATTTTCAGCGTTACACAGAAGGCATTTGGAGCCGGGGGAAACCGGCACCTTTTGTATCATCTTCCCGGACAGGGACTCACATTCAAACAGTAACATTACACATGAGTAAAGCAGGAAAAAAACAGCGAGTGCGCAGAAGGAAGAGAGGGCCGGTCACGCCTATGCTGCTGACGGCTCACAACTACAAAATCCTGGCACTCGGTGTGCTGTGTGTCATCCTGGGATTTGGCGGCATGTACATTGATGGACAACAACACGGGATCTACTCCTTGTACATAGCCCCGTTGCTGGTGATGACCGGTTTTATACTGGTGGCCGTTGCCGTCTTCAAGACCGATCCGAAACTGCTCAAAGAGGAGGGAGCAGCGGATCCGACAAAAGAATCCCCATCCGGATCCCCGATGCCGTGAAGCCGCCCGGTTGCATCGGCGGTGCAGGCCCCGCTGTTCTCAAAATGGACGTTCATATTACCCCGTTTTACCCTGCACCGGCACATAACCCGCACGTAAAGAAGGATATTTGATGCCCTGGTACAAGACGCTGCACTGGCAGATACTAATTGGTCTGATTGCCGGACTCATCTGGGGGATACTCGCCTCCCTGGTCGGTCTGCAGTCGTTTACAATGGATTATGTGCAACCGTTTGGAACCATCTTCATCCGGATGCTGCAGCTGGTCGCCATCCCGCTCGTGATCGCATCCCTTATCGTCGGCATCACCAACCTGAACGACCTGACCAAACTCTCCCGCATGGGCGGCAAAACCATCGGGATCTACATGGTGACCACGGTATTTGCCATAACCATCGGCCTGACGGTGGTCAATATCTTCCAGCCCGGCAAAGTCCTCCCGGAAGAAACCAGGGATGCCCTGTTCGCCAGGTATCAGGAAAATATCGAGGGACAGGAGGTGGCGGCCACCGAACTTCTGGAACGCAGTCCGCTGCAGTTCATTGTGGACATCGTGCCCTCCAACTTCTTTGCAGCGGCATCAGAGAACGCCAACATGCTGCAGATCGTCTTTGTGGCACTGATCATCGGGATCGGGTTGATGCGCATCCCGCAGGAGAAATCACGCATCCTGGTGGATTTTTTCGATGCCCTGAACGACGTGATCATCAAAATTGTCGAAATGATCATGAAAATCGCGCCGTATGGGGTGTTTGCACTCATAGCAACGGTCATAGTCGATCTGGGAGGGGAGGATCTCAGGGGGACCATCGAGTTGCTGCACGCACTGCTGGTCTACGGACTGGTAGTGATAGCCGGATTACTGCTGCATGTGGCCATTGTCTACACAACCCTGTTCAAGATATTCAGCAACATGTCGATGTGGAACTTCCTGCGGGGCATCCGTCCGGCTCAGCTTCTGGGATTCAGCACAAGCTCCAGCCTGGCCACGTTGCCGCTGACCATGGAGCGGGTGGAGAAGAAACTTGGGGTGCATGAGGAGATCACCAGTTTTGTGCTGCCGGTAGGGGCTACCATCAACATGGACGGCACCAGCCTGTATCAGGCCGTGGCCGCCGTGTTCATCGCGCAGGCCGTCGGCATCGATTTGACGCTCACCCAGCAGCTCATCATCGTGATTACGGCAACACTTGCTTCCATTGGTACGGCCGGAGTGCCGGGTGCCGGCATCATCATGCTGGTAATCGTGCTGCAGGCCGTTGAAGTGCCGGTGGAAGGGATTGCACTCATCCTGGGCGTAGACCGCATCCTCGATATGGTCAGAACGGCAGTGAACATAACCGGTGACGCCGCGGTCTCGGTTGCGGTCGCCAGCACCGAAGACCGGCTCGGCCCGGGACACTTTGACGATTGACCTGCCCGGACAATAAAAAGGGCCCGTCAAACGCTAACTCTTACTCACGCTCAACGAGTTCATCGACATCGATAACTGGCTGATCACCATGGCCAACAAGTTAATCATCAACCTGCAGAACGTACTACCTGGATGAGTTTCAACCTTGCTCTTATTACCGCTATTCTGATAGCACTGCCGGGAACACACCCCGATGCCGGTGAAAAACGTGCCGAAAGTGACCGTTATTCCAATTTTGAGCATCAGCTCGATACGGCAATCGCCGCTTTTTACAGGACCGATTGGGACAAGGCGCGGTCCATTTTCCAGGATCTGCAGGAGCGTGATGATCGGGATCCCAGGCCTTATTTCTTCGAGTCGATGGTCCCGTTCTGGAAATATTTCTTTGCCGATGAAAGCACGGAAGCCGCGGGGAATTTTCTGGACAAGTCGGAGAAAGCCATTGAGGTGGGGAAAAAAAGGATGGAATCGGTACCGGATGACACGACAACGGTATTGATGATGGGAGGGTTGTACGGATACCGCGGCCTGGTAGCTGCCAGTGAACGTCAGTACCGGACGGCGGTTCGCAGCGGAACCAGCGGTTTTTCATATACCCGTAAACTGATGGGCATGAGCACGGATAATCCGGATGTGCTCATTGGCCAGGGCGTGTTCCACTACATGATGGGCACCATTCCGCGTGAGGCCCGGTGGCTGACAAGTATGGTTGGGCTCTCCGGAAACAGGGATACCGGCGTGAAAATGCTCGAAGAAGCGGCCACGATGGATTCCCATACCAGTACCGACGCGCGCATGATCCTTGCCTATCTGTACCATCAGGAAGAGCGTTATGAGGAGGCGCTCAGGGTAGCAGCACATTTGGTGGATGATTGGCCGGAAAATGTCATTTTTCGGTATTTCCTGGCACGTTCACTGGAGAAATCCGGCCATGAAAGCGATGCGGTGGAACACTATCGCATCGTCGTGGACCGCAATCATCCCGACCTCACCGCGCTTCGGGAAAAAGGACAGGAGCGCCTGGCGTATCTGACGGCTTCCGCAGCTCCCTGATCCGCCTGAATTCCACTGAAATCCCCTGAATTACTCCTTGTTTACCCCTTTATACTCCCCATCTACCCCTTATTCATCTCTTATCCATCCCTTATTTCACCAGGATCATCTTCCGGGTTTGACTCCATCCGGTCTCATCCTCCAGACGATAAAAATAAAAACCGCTTGGAAGATTTTCGGCATTGAAGGATACAGAATGCGATCCGGCACGGTAACTTGCCTCCCGGATGGGCTGCGCTACCTGCTGCCCCAGCGCATTGTACACGGAGAGTGAAATGCGGGATGCCTCGTCCAGATAGAAGGGGATCACGGTGACCGGGTTGAACGGATTGGGATAGTTTCCGAGCAGTTCGGTGATGCGCGGGGTATCCTGCTGTCGGTCATTCTTGTCAACAGCCCCATCATTTGCGGATGTGGCATTGAGTGTACCGGAAAGGTCGAACCGGGCAACAACCGGACGGTGATCCGATGTTGTGTTGCTGAAGTCGCTGATATAGTCGGG
>SKWQ01000022.1 GCA_007128855.1 Balneolales bacterium | reverse complement strand
CACCCCTGAGGACATCGGCATGATCATCTTTTCCAGCATGGGATCGGACCACCAGTTTCCCGGGGGTGGATGCGACCTGCAGCACAAACTGGGCATTGCCGGTCCGCCCGCCCTGGACATCCGCAACGCCTGCAACGGCTTCGTGTACGGCTTGTCCGTAGCCGACCAGTACATCAAAACAGGCATGTATGAGCACATCCTGCTGGTAGGTGCCGAAATCCAGAGTACCTCGCTGGACCAGTCACCCAATGGCAAGAACATGTCCATACTGTTCGGCGACGGCGCCGGTGCAGCTGTCATCAGCCGGTCCGACAACAACGACCGCGGCATCCTCAATACCCAGATCTATTCGGACGGACAGCATGCCGACCGCCTCATGCAGGATGCACCCTCACCCAACGACCATCCGCGCCTCTCCAGGGATATCATGGACACCGACCGCATCTATCCGTTCATGGACGGACGCACCGTGTTCAAACATGCCGTCACCCGTTTTCCGGAAGTCATCCTGGAAGCGCTGGAAAAAGAAGGGCTGGGAATCGGCGACCTGGACCTGATCGTGCCCCACCAGGCCAATCTCCGCATTTCCGAAATGGTTGCGAGAAAACTCGGGGTGGAAAAAGACCTTGTGTTCAGCAACATCGAACACTATGGCAACACCACTTCGGCATCCATACCCATTGCGCTTAGCGAGGCCGTGGAGCAGGGCCTGGTCAGCGATGGGAAACTGATCTGCCTGGCCGCCTTTGGCGCAGGTTTTGCCTGGGGCTCAGCTCTGATCCGCTGGTGACCGAAGTAATAGGCCAAGAATCCGGTGGATGTTGTTGAAACCTGGCGGAAGCTTGGTGCAAGCCTTAAAGCACCAATCTCACAAATTGGTGACCGACAACCCTTTCTTCAGCAGCTCGCGTCGTTGTTTCGAGATGCCAATAACAATGGCCGGAACCACGAACAGGGTCAGCAGCGTGGCAAAGGCCAGTCCGCCGATCACCGATTTGGCCAGCGGGCTCCAGGTTTCCGCACCCACGCCCAGCTCCAGTGCCAGCGGAATCATCGAAAAAATGGTGGTCATGGCCGTGAGCAGGATCGGCCGCATCCGGCGCTTGCATGCCTGCAGAAACGCGATCAGGTACACACGGTCCAGTTGCTGGTCACCAGATTCGCCGGAAATGAGTCCATGCCCGGTTTTCTGGTGGATGTAATCCACCAGCACAATGCCGTTGTTGACCACAATGCCGACCAGGATCACAATGCCGATGTAGGCCGGTACGCTCAGCGGTGTTCCCGTAATGAACAGGAGCAGCAGCGAGCCGAAAAAGGCCAGGGGCACCGTGAACATGATGATGAACGGATCGCGGAAATTCTCAAAGAGCGAGGCCATCACCATGTAGGTGAGCAGCAGCGCAAAGAGAAAGGCGATGCGCATCTCCCGGGCGCTGTCGTCCTGGAAACGCAGCCGGCCGCTGTAGTCGTAACGGTATCCATCGGGCAGGACAATATCGTTCTCCAGGATTTCCTGGACCGTGCTCCGGTACCTGTCCTGATCCCCTCGCACCATGATGCGCATATCCAGCACCGCCTCACGGTCCCGCCGCGAGATCCGCTGCAGGCTTTCGCGCAACTCAAAACTGCCGAGTGCCGTTATCGGTACGCGCGTCTCCCCTGCCTGCAACAACTCCAGATGGAACATATCTTCCCGGTTTTGGAACGTGCTGCGCATGTTTCGCACCTCAATCGGTATCTCCCTGCCCTGCTCACGGTAATAACCGGCCCGGCTACCACGCGATTGCGTGCCAAACGAACTGGCCACCTCCATGGTGCGCACATCCAGTCGGGCAATCCGCTCACGATCGGGATGGAACTCGAACTCCGGTCCGGGCCGCGACCGCGGATTGGAGACCGAAATCACCTCCCGCTCCCGCATCATCCGCTCCTCAATGCGGTACGAAATCTCCCGCAAAGTCTCCATATCGGTACCATAAAGCGTCAGTTCGATCCCGCGCCCCTCGCCCCAGCGACCGCCGCGCATCCCGCCGGGACCCGATCCCGACACGGAGAATTCCAAATCCACCATGGGATCGTCAAAGTCGGCCTCCACGGCCTGGATCACATCATCGGTCGACCGCCGTCGCTCCCGCTGGTCCACCAGCAGCACCTTCATCTGCCCGAGGTTGCTCTGCGTCGACCAGCGCTGGCGGCCAATACTGGTGATCACCGTGCGGACTTCCGGCAACTCAAGCAGACGGTCGGTATAATCACGCAGCATATCTGCCGTTGCCACCAGCTGGGTCCCGGCCGGCAGCTCCACGCGTATGTCAAACTCGCCGGTGTCGCTTTCGGGGAAAAACTCACCGGGGATGGCACGGAAAAAGTAGAAAGACCCGAAAAGGATCCCGGCAACAAACAGCGCAACGATGTATTTCCGGCGCAAAATCCAGAACAGGATCTTGCCGTAGTTCTTTTCGACCCGGTCGATCATACGGAACATCCGGCTCTTGGTCCGGAACTGCCCCGGCTTCATCACGATGGAGGCCAGTACCGGGATCAGGATGATGGATGCCAGGAACGAGCTGGAAATCGCAATGGAGATGGTCAGCGCCAGGTCGCGCGTCACCGTGCCGGTCACCCCGCTCACGCCCAGGATCGGGATGAAGACGGCCAGCGTGGTCAGGGTGGATCCCAGCAGCGCCCCGGCCACCTCATTGGTCCCTTCCAGGGCCGCGCGGAACCGGTCCTTTCCCTGCACCATCTTGTAGGCGATGTTCTCGGTCACCACAATGGAATTGTCCACCAGCAGCCCGATCGCCAGCGCCAACCCGGTAATGGAGATGATGTTAAGGGTGATGTCCAGAAAGTACATGGCCGCAAAGGTGGCGGTTATCGACACCGGGATGCTCATCGCCACTACGAATGCAATGCGCCATCCACCCATGAAAAGAAGCAGGATCAGCACCACCACCGTGAGCGCGATGAGCGCCGACTGCGCCAGGTTGTTGATGGAGTTTTCGATGAACTCCCCTTCGTTGCTGAGCACCTGCATGGTGACGTTCGACGGCAGCAGCTCCGCCATCCGGTGCATCTCGGCAATGGCATCCTGGGCCACATCGAGGGTGTTGGCGTCGGACTGTTTCTGGATCTGGAGCGTGACGCTGTTGCGGCCGTTGACCTCCTCGATGGAGTTGATGTCGGCGTAGGTGTTCTCGACCCGCGCTACGTCCTTCACCCGGACCGGCGTGCCATCCTCGCTCATGCGCACCACCGTCTGCTCGATCTCCTCCAGCGACCGGTAGATGGCCTCGGCGCGGATGCTGTAGCTGAGGCGATCGGTCACCAGGTTGCCGATGGGCTGGTTGACATTGTTGTTGCGGATGGCATTGACGACCTGCGACGGTACCACTCTGTGCTGGCTCATGGATGCGGGATCCAGGCTCACGTAAAAACTGCGCCGTAGCCCGCCCTGCGTCTCGGCCGACGCCACACCATGAATCCGCTCCATGCGCGGCTCAATGAACTCTTCGGAGAGCAGCCGGAGCTCATCCAGCCCCAGCAGCGACGACTCCACGCTCATCTGCACGATCGGCGAGCGGTCCGGATCGAACTGGAAGATGATGGGCTCGTTGGCCTCCGAAGGCAGCTGTGCCCGGATCCGGTCCATCGCCTCGCGCACCTTCATCTCGGTCGACGGGATGTGCGTATTCGGCCGCAGCCGCAGGATGATGAACGCCCCGCCCCGCCGCACGTTCGACTCCACCTGGTCGATGCCCTCCACCCCCATGATGGCGCCCTCAATCGGCTCCACCACCAGCCGCGACATGTCCTCCGGCGCCACGTTCGAGTAGTGCACCGACACCGCCAGCACCGGGATGTTGAACTCCGGCATCAGCGTGATCCGCAAATTGGCCAGTGAAAACAGGCCGAATCCCACCACCAGCAGCGACATCATCAAGACCGTCACCGGGCGTTTGAGAATGCGTTCGGTTATGGTGATTTTTTTCATTCGGGGTGGATATGGCTGGCTGCTGCATGGAAGGCAAGTGCCATTACCAGCAACGGTTATCGGTATTTGTGCGTTTCGGTTTCTTTGAAATCAGTTTCTGGTGGATGCGGTTTGTTGCCTGTAGGGCGGTTGTGATTATGATGTCGACGGCGCAGGTCCCGACAGCGGATCCTCCTTGTGCACCGAATCGAATCCGGAT
>SKWQ01000025.1 GCA_007128855.1 Balneolales bacterium | reverse complement strand
CTGATCTCGATGACGGTTACGGCCGCCGCTTCGCTGCCTTCCTCATCCACCTTGATCACCGCACGGTGCATCACATCGGAGATGAAAAGCTCTTCAACGGGGTGGATGCGGCTGAAATCGGCCTCACCGGCAAGGAAGGGGAGTGTCAGGCCCATGGCTTGCAGGTCTTCCTTGATATCTTCGTAGTCGTAGTCGATCTCGAAGCGCGGCATGTAGACGGTGACAGTATCTTCCCGGATCCGGGATGTTATGGCTTCAAACTCCTGCCGGGTTAGCGATCCTGCAAAAGCGGAGAGGTCCTCACGATTTCCAGGAAGGAATGCCGTGAAAGAAAAGTCGCCGTTGCCGTAGGGGAGGTCCACCACCTGCCAGTCGCTGTTTTCGAAGTATCCGAAAGCCTCACGTACGCGCATCAGCGGCACGTCGGTTTTTTCGCCGGTGGCGGTGGTGAAGGGGGCGTCACGGGTGTCGTCGGGATCGAACTGCACGGTCCAGTCCGCCTTGAAGTAGATGGCGTTGATCAGGTACATGACCACGTCCCGGCCGATCTCATCGATCATCTCCTCGATCAGGCCGTTGGTCTTGTCGTTGATCCAGCCGTTGATGATGTCGACGGATGCAGGATCGCCGAAATCCAGGGCCGCAATTTCGGCATCGAAGTATTCGGCATTGGTCTGCAGGAACTCTTCGAGCACCTCGAAGCCCCGCCGGTACCAGACTGAGTTGGCGATTTCCATGCGCACCTGCGGATCCAGCCGGGTAAGCAGGTCGATCAGGTCACGGAATGCGGTGTTCATCTCCTCGTTGGATAGTCCGCCGTGTCCGAAAAAGTCGCGCATCTGCTCGTAGGTCTCACCTTCAGTGCCGTTTAGCGCCATGCCGAATGCCATGGAAATGCTCAGGGGTGAGGCAAAGAAACTCTCTTCGGAGGCCGTTTCCGCCAGTTTTTGAAGCAGGTCGAACGTAAATTCGTTGGAGCCCTCGACCAGCACTTTCTCCTGGTTGCTGAGTTCACGCTTGGTGATGTCGTCGGGGCCTTCCTTGTCGGCATCGGCCACGTCGCAGCTGTTGAAAAACATCAGCAGTACGATCAGCAGGGAGATGCTGCGGTAACCAAAGTACGGGTTCGCTGTTGATGGGTGAAAACGTGTCATGATGGTTCTCCGGAAATTGTTTTGAAATGCCCAAAATCAGATTGTTCATCCGTGCTACACATGGCCGCATGGCTACACCCAACACGAAATCCCGCTGATTATGCATTGAGTCGATATCGGTCTGCTAAAGTAACGTCTGAAACGGTGTTTATGTTTAAAAAATTAGCGTTTTTTTTAGCCGGAAGGAAGAAAAAAAGGGCTTTCATACAAAGTGGTACTGTTTTTTATTTGAATGGGAGGTGTTTTTTATACATATTGTTCCAATCGAATGAAATCATTTGGATGTCGTTCACCTGTTGTTGTCATACTAGGAAATGATGTACCGGTTGGTGTCAGGATCAACAGCAAGGTCGGGGTCAAGCGTCGCCTTCATGGACAGATGCAAACCTGCCTGAAGCGATTCATACACACATGGACTGAAGAAACACGGTGCCTCCGGCTTTTTTGTGAAAAAAGCGGTCGATAGGACCATTGGGCCATCCTCCAAAGCATCCAAAACGTAGGTTAAAATCTGGAAGGCATGAGAAAAGAAGGAACGTTATTGCCCGGTAAAGCGCCGGGGAAGCAGGGATTGTACGATCCCGCACTGGAACATGATGCCTGTGGCATTGGGTTTGTCGTGAATATCAAGGGAAAACCGTCTCACAATATCGTAAGGCAGGCGCTCCGCGTGCTTCGCCACCTTGATCACCGTGGCGCCACCGGGGCCGAGCACAACAGCGGTGACGGTGCGGGGATCCTGATGCAGATCCCGCATGAATTTTTCAAACAATCCTGTGAGGGTCTCGGGTTCGACCTACCCGATTTTGGGAAATACGGCGTCGGGATGCTGTTCCTGCCGCCGGAGCGTGAGCAGCGCAAGGTCTGTGAAAGGATCATCGGGGATATTATCCGTGAGGAAGGCCTGAACATCCTCGGATGGCGCAAGGTGGCCACGGACAACTCCAGCCTGGGTGAGGCGGCCATGTCCCAGGAGCCGCTGGTTCGACAGGTGTTCATCGAACGCGATCCGTCCATGGAGTCGGTCCTGGATTTCGAGCGCAAACTGTTTGTCATCCGTCGCCGGTGCACACTGGCCATCGAGCAGTCGGAGCTGTCGGACGAGGACAAGGAATTCTACTATTTCAACAGTCTGTCTTCGCGAACCGTGGTCTACAAGGGTATGCTCACACCCAACCAGGTGGAATTGTATTTCCCGGACCTGAAGAACCCCAGCATGAAATCGGCCATCGCGCTGGTCCACTCGCGCTTCAGTACCAACACGTTCCCGAGCTGGAAGCTGGCGCATCCCTACCGGTATATTATCCACAACGGTGAGATCAACACGCTGCAGGGCAACCAGAACTGGATGCACGCCCGCGAGAAGCAGTTCGCATCCACCCTGTTCGGCGACGATATGCAGAAGGTGCTGCCGATCATACAGGAGGAGGGTAGCGACTCGGGCAAATTTGATAACGCCCTGGAGTTTTTGTCCCTCACGGGACGCTCCCTGCCGCATGCCATGATGATGATGATCCCGGAACCCTGGGAGAAGCATGAGAGCATGAACGAGCTGCAGCGGGCTTTTTACGAGTTTCACAGTTGCATGATGGAGCCGTGGGACGGACCCGCATCCATCGCCTTCACCGACGGGGTGGTTGTTGGGGCCACGCTGGACCGCAACGGCCTGCGGCCTTCGCGCTATTACGTGACGCGCGACGACATGGTGGTGCTGGCCTCGGAGGTGGGTGTGCTGGATATCAATCCGGAGGATGTGATCCGCAAGGAGCGTCTGCAGCCCGGACGCATGCTGCTCATCGACACCGAGCAGGGGCGCATCATCAGTGACGAGGAGATCAAGGACCAGATTGCCGGCGAGCATCCGTACCAGCAATGGCTGGATGAGAACATGATCCATTTCAACGACGTGACCGAGGCGCTGGCCTATCCCGAGCCCGATCTGTCGCACAATGAGGTCATCCAGCGGCAAAAAGTGTTCGGCTACACGTACGAGGATCTGCGCATCAACGTGGGTCCGATGGCCGAGAACATGCTCCAGCCGGTCGGTGCCATGGGTAACGATGCCCCCATAGCGGTACTTTCGAACCAGCCGCAGCTTCTGTACAACTATTTCAAACAGCTGTTCGCACAGGTGACCAATCCGCCGATCGACCCGATACGCGAGGAGCTGATCACCTCCACCGAAACGCTTCTGGGGTCGCAGGGGAACATCCTCAATCCCGGACCGGAAAGCTGCCGCCAGATCTGTCTGGAAGGACCGGTACTCACCACCGAGGAGCTTTCCCAGTTGCGCGAACTGGTGGTTCCGGGGTTCCGGAACGTGACACTTCCCATCCTATTCAAGGCAGGAAGCGATGGAGATGGACTCAAAAAGAGCCTGGATGAGCTTTTTGCCGCCGCCGACAAAGCGGTGAAGGGCGGAGCGAACATTTTGATCCTGTCGGACCGCGGCTTTGACCGCGACCATACGCCCATCCCGGCCCTGCTGGCGGTTTCCGGGCTGCACCACCATCTCATCCGCACCGGAAAACGCACCGAGGTCGGGCTCGTCCTGGAGTCCGGCGAGCCCCGCGAAGTCCACCATTTCTGTACGCTTTTGGGATACGGGGTGGATGCGGTGAATCCGTACATGGCGTACACCAGTCTCTTCGACATGATCCGCGAGGGTTTGTTGGAGGGAATGGACTACGAGCGGGCCGTTAAAGGATACAACAAGGCGGTGGTCAAAGGCATCGTTAAGGTGATGTCCAAGATGGGAATTTCCACCATCAAGTCGTACCGCGGTGCCCAGATCTTCGAGGCGCTTGGCATCAGCACGGAAGTGATCGACAACTATTTCACCTGGACCCAGTCCCGTGTGGACGGTATCGGGCTGGATATCATTGCCCAAGAGGCCGGAATGCGCCATCAGAAGGCGTACCCGAAAGTGCGGGTGAACGGCCGTGTGCTCGACGAGGGAGGGCAGTACAAGTGGCGCAAGAACAGCGAGTACCACATGTACAATCCCGAAACGGTCCATACGCTGCAGTTCGCGAGCAAACTGAACGACTATAAACTGTATAAGGATTATGCGCAGCTGCTGGACAAGAAGCTGGATCCGCCGCCCACGCTGCGGCATATGCTGGAATTTGATGATTCGGTGACCCCGGTGCCGCTGGAAGAGGTGGAGCCGGTCGAATCGATCTGCCGGCGGTTCAAGACCGGGGCAATGTCCTACGGATCCATCAGCAGTGAGACCCATGAGGCACTGGCCATCGCCATGAACCGGGTCGGAGGCAAGAGCAACACCGGGGAAGGGGGGGAGGACCCCGCACGGTTTGTGCCGGATGCCAACGGCGATTCGCGCTGCAGTGCCATCAAACAGGTGGCCTCGGGGCGGTTCGGGGTGACCAGCGAATACCTGACCAATGCGCAGGAGATCCAGATCAAGATGGCGCAGGGGGCCAAGCCCGGTGAAGGCGGCGAGCTGCCCGGCCGCAAGGTCTATCCCTGGATCGCCAAAGAGCGGTATTCCACACCGGGGGTGGGACTTATTTCACCGCCTCCGCACCATGATATCTACTCCATTGAGGATTTGGCCCAACTCATCCACGATCTGAAAAATGCCAACACGAAGGCGCGGATCAACGTGAAGCTGGTGTCATTGGCCGGGGTCGGCACCATTGCCGCCGGTGTGGCGAAGGGCAAGGCCGACGTGATCCTGATCAGCGGCCACGATGGCGGCACGGGCGCATCCCCCCAGACCAGTATCAAGCATGCCGGGCTGCCCTGGGAGCTTGGACTGGCGGAGACGCATCAGACGCTCGTGCTCAACAACCTGAGGAGCCGGGTGGTTCTGGAGACGGACGGACAGATCAAGACCGGGCGCGATGTGGTCATCGCCGCGCTGCTGGGCGCAGAGGAGTACGGGTTCGGGACCAGCGCACTGATCACACTCGGCTGTGTGATGATGCGGGTGTGCCACCTGGATACGTGTCCGGTCGGCGTGGCCACCCAGAATCCCGAATTGCGACACAAATTTGCCGGTGACCCGCAATACGTAGTCAACTTCATGCGGTTTGTGGCCCAGGATGTGCGCGAGCAGATGGCGCGGCTGGGTTTCCGCACTGTGGACGAGATGATCGGACGGGTGGACCGGCTCCGCCAGCGCAAGACCGGTCACTGGAAAGCCAAAACGCTTGACCTTTCCGCCATCCTGCACAAGCCGCAGGTCAACGGAAACATCGGCGTACGCAATTTCATGAAGCAGAATCACGGTCTGGACAATGCCATGGATATCCAGACGCTGCTGGACATCTGCGAGCCTGCGATCAGGGACAGGACCCCGGTGCGGGCAAAGCTGCCCATCCACAACATCAACCGGGTGGTCGGAACCATCGTCGGAAGCGAAGTAACGCGGGCTCATGGTCGCAACGGGCTTCCTGAGGATACGATCCGGCTGAAATTTCAAGGGTCTGCGGGACAGAGTTTCGGGGCGTTCGTGCCAAAAGGGATGACACTGGAGCTGGAGGGCGATGCCAACGATTACTTTGGCAAGGGCCTGTGCGGCGGCAAGCTCATCCTGTACCCACACTCCAATGCGCGTTTCAAACCGGAGGAGAACATCATCGTGGGCAACGTGTCGTTTTACGGGTCCACGGGCGGTGAGGCGTACATCCGCGGGATGGCCGGCGAGCGTTTCTGCGTGCGGAACAGCGGGGTGCGGGCCGTGGTGGAGGCGGTCGGCGACCACGCATGCGAGTACATGACGGGCGGGCGCGTAGTAGTACTGGGTCCGACCGGACGTAATTTTGCCGCGGGAATGTCCGGCGGCATCGCTTATGTACTGGATACCGACAGTACGTTCGAGCAGCATTGCAACAAGGATATGGTCAGTCTGGAGCGGCTGGAGGACGATGAAGAGATCGCGGAAGTGATGCAGATGATCCGCCGTCACGCCGACTATACCGACAGCAACCGTGCCTGGAAGATCCTGGCCAAGTGGGAAGAGATGGTCCCGCACTTTGTGAAGGTGCATCCGATCGATTTCAAGCGCATGAACGAGGCCATCCACGAAGCGCACCAGCGCGGACTCGAAGGAGAAGCGGCCATCATGGAAGCGTTCCAGATAAATAAAGGCGACAAGGCGCGTGCGGCCGGCAACTGAGGCGCGCGCCTGGCTGCGTGAAAGTAATAATGAACAGATAATAAAATGGGCAAACCAACCGGATTTCTTGAATTTGAGCGTAAAACGACACCCTATCAGCCGCCTGAGAAGCGGATGAAGAACTGGGAGGAATTTGCCGAACCGATGGCAGAGGAGGAACTCCGCCGGCAGGGGGCGCGGTGCATGGATTGCGGCATTCCGTTCTGCCAGACCGGACAGGCCACACCGACCGGGGCCATGGGTTGTCCGGTTTACAACCTGATTCCGGAGTGGAACGATCTGGTGTACCGTGGAAAGTGGAAGGAGGCGCTTCATCGCCTCCACAAGACGAACAACTTTCCCGAGTTCACCGGGCGTGTTTGTCCGGCTCCGTGCGAAGGTTCTTGCGTCCTGGGGATCATCGAGCCGGCCGTATCCATCAAAAGCATCGAGCAGGCCATCATCGACCGGGGGTTTGCCGAGGGCTGGGTAGTGCCGGAACCGCCGGAGGAACGCACAGGGAAGACGGTCGGGATCGTGGGATCGGGTCCGGCCGGACTCGCCGCAGCCGCCCAGCTCAACAGGGCGGGACACACCGTCACCGTGTATGAGAGGGCCGATCGCATCGGCGGGCTGCTGACCTATGGCATTCCAAACATGAAGCTCGAAAAATCGATTGTCCAGCGCCGGGTGGATCTGCTGGCGGCCGAGGGCGTGAAATTTGTCACAAATACCGAGATCGGCAAGGACATTCCGGCCGATGAACTGCGCAAGAAGCACGATGCACTGGTGCTTGCCGGCGGAGCAACCACCCCGCGTGATTTGCCGGTGGATGGGCGAGATATGAAGGGCATCCACTTTGCCATGGAATATCTTCATGCCGACACCAAGGGACTGCTGGATTCAGGCCAGAATGGTTCGGAGCACAAACTGGGAAGCCGGGCCAGGGGAAGTTACATATCGGCGCGCGGCAAGAACGTGATCGTGATCGGCGGCGGCGATACCGGGACCGACTGCGTGAGCACTTCGCTGCGTCACGGATGCAAAAGTCTGACCCAGTTCGAGATCCTCCCGAAACCACCGGACAGCCGGTCCGACAGCAATCCGTGGCCCCAATGGCCGCACATCTACAAGCTGGATTACGGTCAGGAGGAGGCACGATCGAAATTCGGCGATGATCCCCGGCGCTACGAGATCATGACGAAGAAGTTCAAAGGGGATGAAAAGGGGAATGTCAGGGAACTCCATACCGTCCAGATTACATGGGAGACCGGTGCTGACGGCCGTCGCTTCCCAAAGGAGGTGCCCGGTTCGGAGAAAGTCTGGAAGGCCGACCTGGTGCTTCTGGCCATGGGCTTTCTGGGTCCGGAAAACCCGGTGCTGGACCAGCTGGGCGTCGAACGCGACGATCGCTCCAACGCCAAGGCGGAATTCGAGGCGTATAACACCAATATAGAGGGTGTTTTTGCCGCCGGTGACATGCGGCGCGGACAGAGTCTGGTTGTGTGGGCCATCAATGAAGGCCGGGGCGTGGCGCGCGAATGCGACCGCTGGCTGATGGGAAACACGGAACTTCCCTGATACCGTTAGTTTCTCCCAAGAAGATTAATTTTCAGCCGATGGACCCGGATGCTTGAATCAGATGGCATGCTGGATTCCCGTGTTGGCTGAATTACTGGAATGATATCCTGCGCGAAGGTGCTTATATAGGTAGATACTTTTCAATTGCAACCAAAAATAGAATCGTACTTCCTATGAAAATTGCAATCCTCGGAGCGCATGGTCAGATTGCCATGCTCCTCCATCCCATACTGAGAAGCAACGGTCATGAGGTGATCGGGCTGATCCGAAACCCGGAACATGCAGACGAGGTCCAAAGTGCCGGTGCCCGTCCGGTTATCTGCGACGTGGAAACGCAGGACGATATTTCGGAAGCCGTCGGCAAGGTGGATGCCTTAGTTTTCGCAGCGGGAGCTGGTCCGGGAAGCGGGGCAGATCGGAAATGGACCGTGGACAGGGATGGTGCCATAAAGCTGATGGATGCTGCAAAGAAGAACGGTATCAGACGTTATGTCATGATCGGCGCCATGAAAGTGGAAGAGCCGCGTGGAAATGAAGTATTCCAGGTTTACCAGAAAGCTAAATCAGAAGCGGATAAGGCACTGCGGGAAAGCGGGCTGGACTGGACCATCATCCGTCCGGGACGCCTGACCGACGACCTGCCGAAGGGTCGCATCGCACTGGGTCCCGATCTTGAATCCGGGGAAATACCGCGCGCAGATGTTGCGGCAGTTGTAGCCGAAATTCTCGATATGCCCGAAACCGCCGGATATCAGTGGGATCTGACCTCGGGCGACTCACAGATCGATGTCGCCATCAGGCAGGCACTTTGATGCAACCGCAACCGCATTTCAATGTCCCGGTGTTCAGGACAAGACACTCCTTGCGCCCTGATCCCCCACAATCACCGACCGTGCTTCAGTTAGGCTTCTTCAAGCTGATCAGAATTCCTGCAAGCAGGACAACCGCTGAAATGATTATCGGTACGTAATCACCGGTGCTGACCGTGACCTCTGCTCCAAAGACATCAAAATGTTCGGAATCCTGGAAGTACTGGTAGCCGAAATAGATGATACCAATGATTCCGGCTGCGCTGAGGATGCCTCCGATCGTTCTGTTCATTGCCTTTCCTCCGAATTAACGGGCCATGGATTTTCATCGCCCGGTTGTTATTTTCACATGGTAGCCATATCCATTCACAGACCAGTTATTAGACCGGTAAACTTTAGATAATAACATGATCGACCCAATTACCGTTTCAAAGTGCCATATTGCTTGTTGTTCTCGCTCTCCGCTTGCATTGGTGTTTGTCTTTCTGATATTCACGGCTTCCTGTACGCCGGATGATGTTCCGGGGGACCGCATTGCACCCTCGGAGGCCGCCATGCCCGTGGTACAGGTCGGCGCTGAGCGGCTGCTGACGGACTATTTTCACCTGGTGGAAGGCAAGCGGGTCGGCATCATCACCAACCACAGTGCCGTTGCCAATGGTGCGCACATCGTGGACCTGCTGCATGCCCATCCGGACGTCACGGTCACCGCGCTCTTCGGGCCCGAGCACGGGATCCGTGGCACCGCCGATGCAGGCGAACCGGTAGAGGATGCGGTTGATGAGGAAACCGGAATTCCCGCTTACAGTTTGTATGGACAAAACCGTCGGCCGACACTGGAAATGCTGTCGGATGTGGATGTGCTGCTGTTTGACATCCAGGATGTCGGGACCCGCTTCTATACCTATCCGGCCACCATGGGCCGTTCCATGCGCTCGGCGGTGGAAGCCGGAATACCGTATGTGGTGCTGGACCGACCGAATCCGATCGGCGGGCGGCTGATCGAGGGGCATATCCGCAAGGACGAATTTGTCTCGGGCATCGGGCTGTATCCCACCCCCATCACCCACGGAATGACGGTCGGCGAACTGGCGCTCATGATCCACGACCAGGGCTGGCATGAAGGTATTGAGGATCTGGATCTGCATGTCGTACCGATGGAGGGGTGGACCCGCGACATGCTCTGGTTTGACACAGGAAGGGAGTGGATACCGCCCAGTCCTAACATACCGGATGCCGTAACGGCCGTGGTATATCCTGGCACCTGCTTTTTCGAAGGCACTCCGGCCAGCGAGGGTCGCGGCACCCTGGAGCCGTTCCTGCAGGTCGGCAGTCCTTATGTCGATGAAGCGGCCGTGGCTGCCCGCCTGAACGATCGCCGCCTGCCCGGACTCCGGTTCCATCCGGTCACCTTCGAACCGGAGAGCATCCCGGGCATGTCGCGCCATCCCAAGCTGGAAGGGGAGTCGGTGCGCGGAGTGAAGCTGGAAGTGACCGATGCCGCTGCCGTGGAACCGGTAGCGGCCGGCATCCACCTGCTTCAGGTTTTTCATGATGCGCTTCCCGAAGAGCGAAAGGAGGAGTTTTTCCACCCGAGGGGAATGCCCGTACGTGCCGGCAACACCATGGTGGCTGAGATGATACGGGACGGCGTTCCGGCAGGCGAGATCATCCGGAGCTGGCAGGAAGACGTCGATGGGTTTGCTGCGATGCGCCGGCCGTACCTGCTATATGACTGATCAGGTCAGAGAAAATCACACGTTGGTGGAAGTGGCCAGTTAAATCACATTGTGACATATATGAGGCCACAATTATTCACGTTTTGATAGTGAGACCTTAAATCGCCACGCCGAGCGCGGATAACCGTTTGATGCGGGAAGGCCAGAAAATTCACTAACGGTTCATGCGGAACGGGAGCTCATCTTCGCGTCCCTCAGCGATTTTCCGGTGGCTTTCCCGGTCGATGAGCCGCAGGGATGACGAATTCATGCAATAGCGCAAACCGGTGGGGTCCGGACCATCGTCGAACACATGTCCCAGGTGTCCGCCGCAGCGCGCACAGTGCACCTCCGTCCGCGGCGTGAGCAGCTTGAAATCCGTTTTCGTTCCGATGTGTCCGGACGAGAGCGGAGCAAAAAAACTGGGCCAGCCGGAGGAGGAGCGAAACTTGGCCTGCGAGGGAAACAGCGGATTGGAACAGCCGCGGCACACGTATACCCCTTCGGTTTCCGTTGCGTGGTATTCGTTGTCGAACGGCCTCTCGGTCCCTTCCGAACGCTGCACCTGATACTCGGATCCGGAGAGCCGTTCCTGCCACTCCTGCTCTGTCAGGCTGATGTTTTCATCGGGTGAAGGGAACAGGGACGCGTCGAACCACTCTGGCGCAGAGGGTTCATTTTCGGGGTTTTGTTTTTTCTGGATATTCACCATGAAACCGTTTAGATTCTTCAATGAGTTCGTATTCGGGAGACAGCGGCAGTACCGCATCAGAAACCTTAATTTAGAAACGTTTACTACATCAGGAATCATTCCGTGCTTTCCATGCAATTTTGGGAAGTGGGAATCCTGACGCGCTTTCAACTGTTAAGAAAGATATAAATCGCAACCAAAACACGAGGGAATATGAGTAAGGGAAACATTTTGATCAGCGTAATCATCGGATCTTTCGTCGGGGCGCTAATGGGAGTACTTTTTGCTCCTGATAAAGGACAGAACACCCGCAAGCAGATCGCCAAAAAAAGTGATGAATACGGCGATTTGGTGAAAACGGAATTTGATGATTTCGCCAAAACAATGCGTAAGAAATATGAAGCGGCACTGAGCGACACTGAGGATATCATCTCCAAAGGAAAGGCCAAGGCCGATGAACTCAGGAGCGAACTCAAGAAAGCGATGAAGTAACCGCTTCTCCGCCCTGAGAAAGGGTGGAACATGCTTTCAAATTAATAAAATAGCCGGTATCATATTGTCCCTTGACCAGGAACAGTGATGCCGGCTTTTTTTATGGAAACAACCCTTGTTTACGAGATCATTGGCTATGTCGCTTCGGTTCTGATAGCCGTTTCGCTCATGATGAGCGCCATCGTCCGGCTGCGCATCATCAACCTGATCGGGGCGGCAACGTTCTGCATTTATGGCATTCTGATCGGGGCCGTGCCGGTCGCAGCCATGAACGGCTTCATCGTCCTGATCAACATCTATTACCTCGCCAAAATGCTGGGTGACCGCGAGTATTTCCGTATGCTCCGGGTTTCGCCGGACGGGGAATACCTCCGCGCATTTCTTGATTTCTACAGGGAGGACATCCAACGGTTCCAACCCGATTTCGATTTCCAGCCCGGGGACAGGGATATCTGTGCCTTTATCCTGAGGGACATGGTGCCTGGAGGCCTGATCATTGGCACGCCGGATGGAAAAGGGGTGCTGGAGATCCGGCTGGATTTTGTCATCCCGCAGTTCCGCGATTTCAAGATCAGCAGATTCCTTTTCGATGAAGAGCGGGAATTCCTTCAAGGACAGGATATCCGCAAGCTCGTTGCCCATGCCGGTGCAAAGACGCACCGGACCTATCTCGAAAGGGTGGGTTTCCGGAAATCTGCAGCGCAGGATGACCGGTACGAAATGGATATCTGACCGGATTCTGTGCATTCAGCGGTGACGCCTGCGATACCGGTTTTTGATCAGAAGGATTGTGGAAACCAGGACGGCCATCAGTGAAACGGCAGCCCCGACGAGCAGGAAACCGGTCTGGATGGACAGGGCATCCACCAGTGGCTGTGTCATTACCGGTGAGAGGAACTGTCCGAGAAACACAGCCGTGGTCAGCATGCCGGAAATACGTCCACGAAGGTGCTCCGGTGCTTCAGACAGCAGCCAGATACTGGAGTTGGGCATCAGCAAACCGGATCCGATCCCCCCGATGACCATCCCCAGAAAAACCTGGTGGTAGGATGCGGAAAACGATATCAGTACATAGCCGCATCCCAGAAGGAAAAAGCAGAGCAGGTAGACGGCGGGATAGGTCATGCGTCTGAGGAAATGGTGGAAATTCAGCGAAATGACCGCACCCATGAGAACAAATGAGGAAAGCGCCAGGCCGATGCGGGTGCTGGACATGTCCCCGAAGCGGTCGAGCAGGAAAGGGATGTGCACCGGGATCATGTAGAACATGGCCATCCCCAAAAAAGCCATGCTGATGATGAGAACGGTGGTGGCTACGGAGCCGGACCGGCCATTTTTGCGGTTCAGCTCGCCGGCAGGCGGGACGGCCCGTCCGGGTTCGGTAACGTACATCCAGATGGCAGGCAGCAGCAACAGGGCAGTGGCATAGATCAGGAAGGGGCCCCTCCAACTGATGTCGGCCAGGATGCCGCCTCCGGTGATGAAGAGCACACCACCGAAGGCCATGAAAGCATTCTGCAATCCCATGATCCGCTGACGCTCGGTTCCCTTGTAGTAGTCGCCGATCAGCGTGATGCACACGGTCATCAGGCCGGCCACGGAAATGCCAAGCAGGGCCCGGCTGACAAGGATGGCTGTCAGGCTGTCCAGCCAGGCTCCGGCGGAACCGGCTATACCGTAGAGCAGAACGGCTGCCAACAGCAACTTTTTCCTTCCGAAACGATCGACCAGATAGCCGGCAACAGGTGAGAAAAGGACAATGAATAGGGCCGGCATGGTGAGCACCAGCCGGGTCAGGAATGCCGCATCAGGGGTATCGGCAAACACATCGCTCATCAACGGCAGCACCGGTCCGATCGTAGCACCCGACATCACGGTCAGCGTGCTGGTTAGCAGTATGACAATTTTCTTAGCGATTGTTGGGTCAGTGTGATTTTTTCGTGGTGAAAAAACTGTTCAGATAAAAAAACTAACGGGGTTCGGGCTGTCATAACAAAAATCGATAAAAGTCGTGACATTTTGTGATAAAATCATGTGATCTTGATTATATTGTCATTGATGAAATCTATTACGCTATTAAGAATAATCATTTCGCATGAATATCCAGCAGCTTACGTACATTATTGCCATTGACCGTTTTCGTCATTTTGCCCGGGCAGCGGAACACTGTCGGGTAACGCAGCCCACACTTAGCACCATGTTGAACCGGCTTGAAGAGGAGCTGGGAGTCAAGGTGTTTGACCGCAGCAGATCGCCAGTCATGCCCACGGAAACCGGCAAGAGGATCATTGTCCAGGCCCGCCGGATCCTCGAAGAGGTGGATCATCTGCACCGGCTGGCCGGTGAGATGAGTGATCAGGTGGAGGGGGAATTGCGGCTCGGGGTCATTCCTACCGTTGCACCTTTCCTGCTCCCGCTTTTCCTGCAGGATCTGCTCGCTTCCTACCCCAAGCTCAGGATCACCATCAATGAACTGACCACAAGCGAGATCGTGATCCAGCTCAAGAGCAACATGATCGATGCCGGTATACTGGCCACACCGCTGGGACAGGATGCGATCCGTGAGATCCCACTCTATACCGAACCTTTTGTAGTCTATCGAAGCAAGAAGCTTGCCCCTATCCGCCCCGGTAAAAATCAGAACAGACTCAATCCGGAAGACCTGGATCTGGACAAGCTCTGGCTGCTGGAGGAGGGACACTGTCTCAGAAGCCAGATTGCCGCGCTTTGTGAACTGAAAAAACAGAACAAGACCTACAGCAACCTGGTCTATGAGGCTGGCAGCATCGATTCCCTCAAACGGCTGGTGGATTCCAGCGGAGGCCTCACCATCCTGCCGGCACTTGCCATCCGTGAATTTTCAAAAGAAGGCATGGAGTCGGTCCAGTATTTCCGCGACCCGGTCCCGGCAAGGCAGATCAGTATTGTGACCTACCGCCACCATCTCAAAGAGCGGATCGTGGATGTGCTGAAAGAGGAGATCCAGAAAAAGGTCGCCCCCATGCTGGATGAGAGCAGACCTTTCAAGATACTCGAAGTGTGATTATTTGATCAGCATCATCGTGCGTCGCGCCGTGAAATCCCCGGCAACGACCTCGTAGATGTAGGTGCCCGAGGAGAGGCGTCCGGCATCGAAGCGGACGGCGTGGACGCCCGGCAT
>SKWQ01000035.1 GCA_007128855.1 Balneolales bacterium | reverse complement strand
GGTGGACAAGAGTCCACCGAAACCGGAAACCGATCACGGGGGCGAAGGGGAATCAGGTTCACTTTGACTCGGAACCAGATGTGGAGAGGGCGGCTTCGATCATGGCGAAATTCGGATAGGCACCCACCCCGTGTTCGGACAGGTCAAGTCCGCGTGTTTCGTATTCCTCTGAGACACGGACGCCCATAATCGCCTTGATGGCTGCGAAAACCCCAAGGGAGAAAAGGAACGTGGTCCCGAAGATGGCCAGTATTCCCAGAAGCTGGATACCTATGGTTGCCGCCGGTGAGAAGATACCAACGGCAAGGGTCCCCCAGATGCCGCATACTCCGTGAACGGAAATGGCACCCACCGGATCGTCGATCTTCAGGGAATCGAACATGAGGATCGATCCGACCACAATCATCCCGGCGATGGCACCGACGAGAGCGGCTGACAGCGGGGCAATCACATCGGCGCCGGCGGTAATGCCTACGAGTCCGGCCAGGATACCGTTCAGCGCCATGGAGGCATCCAGTTTTTTCAGCGCGACTCGTGCGGTAAGCATGGCCGCGAGGGCGCCGGAGGCAGCGGCGATAGCGGTCGTCACAAAGACGTAGGACACGGCACCGGGATCGGCGCTGAGCACCGAACCGCCGTTGAACCCGAACCAACCGAACCAGAGAAGGAAGACGCCGACGGTGGCCAGCGGTACACTGTGTCCCGGGATCGTGCGTATTTTGCCATTGACATACTTTCCAAGCCGGGGACCCAGGATGATCACGCATGCCAGTCCGGCAGCTCCTCCTACGCCATGTACGAGTGTGGATCCGGCGAAATCATAGAATCCAAGCTGATCCAGCCATCCGCCGCCCCAGACCCAGCTTCCGGTGATGGGATAGCAGAAGGCCACCAGCAGTGCCCCGAAAATCATGAACGCAGACAGTTTGACGCGTCCGGTCACACATCCCGAAACAATCGTCGCTGCGGTCGCGGCAAACATGGCCTGGAAAATGAAGTCACTGTAGATGGTCATTTGCTCGCCGTATGCAGGTGTGAGCATGCCGACGGGATCCGCGGCATCAAACCCGATCCCCAATCCACCCAGGCCAAGAATGCCGTTGAAATCGCCCGGGTACATCAGCTGAAAACCGATGATGGCATAGGTGAGGATCCCGGTGCAGAGAATGAATACGTTTTTGTAAATGACATTGATGGAGTTCTTGCCTTGCGTGAACCCGCTTTCTACCGTTGCAAATCCAAGGTGCATGATGAATACCATGGCCGCCGCAAGCAGGATCCAGAGATTGTCGATCACAAAAGCGGCGTATGCAGGCGAGGACCGGAATGCTTCCATGCTTTCGTATGCCGGTTCCGCCGCAAACGTTAATACTGGCAGCAAGAGAAGCATGACAAACGTCAGGCCGGAAACACCGGCATGGTTCAGGGAGATTCGTGACTTCATAATTTCGTTGTTCGGTTTCTTCGGTTTCTGTTGATTTTAATCTTGTCATCCTCAGGGATGAGTGCGTTAAATGTTAAGTTTAAAGTCAACAAAAACAAAATAAATTTAATATAAATACATTATTATACTTACTAATTAATAAACAGTGTTTAAAAAAGCGCTTTTATTTAGGTGATAATTTTTATTGCAAAGGTGAATGATTGAAGGGCAAGGTGCGTTGTGAGAGGTGAAATAAAAAAAGTATCCAGAAAACATATCATGAAAACCATTTGCATTCTCAGCGGGACCGACCGTCCCGGTTCAGTGGCCCTCAAGGTTGCCAGCTATATCAAACCCCTCTACGAAGCACAGGGCGTGGAAGCCCGTGTCGTGAGTCTGGAAGATTTCCCGTTGGATGAGGTGGCCGGCGGAAAATACGGCAAGAATCTGCCTCGCGTCGATGCTTTCCGGAACCAGGTCATCGATGCCGACGGCATCGTGATGGTCATCCCGGAATACAACGGCTCTTTTCCCGGCATTCTCAAGCTTTTCATCGATCATCTGCCGTTCCCGGATGCATTCTGGAAAAAGCCCATCGCCTTCATTGGTGAAGCCGCGGGCGCGTTCGGGGCCCTAAGGGCTGTGGAGCAGATGCAGATGGTATGCGGGTACAGAAACGCCCACGTCTACCCGGAGCGGGTCTTCCTGCAGCGCGTCTCATCCATATTTGACGAAGAGGAAGGGATCAGGGACGAGACCGTCTCGAAACTCCTCCGGGATCAGATCGAAGGGTTTGTGCAATTCGTTTCGCAGGTCGAAGAGCTGCAATCCGCCTGACATATTATGCCGGACATACTTCGCCTGAATTAAGGCAAGGTGGCCGTTGCGGAGCGGTTTGTCGGAAACAAGCTCGCGCACTAAAGCGAAATGTTACAGATCCGTTATCCACCCGCTGGAAGCGTGTCCCGGATCAGGTCATCTTGAGCATGTAACCGACCCCGTGCATGGTGACCAGATAGCGCGGGTCGTCAGGACGCAGTTCGATTTTGGTCCGCAGTTTGGAAATGTGTACATCCACGGTCCGGGTACTGGTATTGGAGCTGTACTCGTAACGCCACACGTTTTCCAGCAATGCTTTCCGGGTCACCGGCTCATTCGGGTAACCAGCGAGAAAACGGAGCACTTCCACCTCCCGGGTGGTCAGTTCCTGGTCGCCATCCGGTCTGCGCACCATGCCCTCTTTCAGGTCGAGCTTGACATCCCCCAGCGTGATTTGATCGCTTTTCCTGCCGTTGTAATCATCGCTTCGGCGCAGGCGGGCCTGGATGCGTGCCAGCAACTCCTTGACGCCGAACGGTTTGGTGATGTAGTCGTCGGCGCCGATATTGAGGCCGGTTACCTTGTCGATCTCCTGATCCCTGGCCGTTAGGATGATGATCGGGAACAGCAGTTGCTTCTCGCGGATTTTCCTGCAGACATCGAAACCGCTCATGCCGGGCAGCATCACATCCAGGATCATCAAATCCGGCCGGTTTTCTTCGACGATGTTCAGGGCATCTTTTCCGTTTTCGGCAACCAGAGTCTGGTAACCTTCATTTTCAAGGGTGTCCCTGAGCGTGAAAATCAGGCTGGGTTCATCTTCGACGATCAGAATGGTGTGCTTGTTATGAGACATGCTCGGGTTCCTGTGCTTTTCTGTGATGTTGCGTGGGGGTGGATGCTGTCTGTGCCGGGCCGGGCGGTCCGTTGTGAGGGAAACGGATGGTGAAGACAGAGCCCTTTCCGGGCGTGCTGTTCACGGTTATGGTCCCTCCGTTGCGTATGGTGAGGTCCCTTACGATGGAAAGCCCGAGTCCGTGCCCTTTGGTCTGTGCCGTCAGGGCATCTTCGACCCGGAAAAACTTGTCAAAAATATACTTCTGATACTTTTTTGGGATGCCGACACCACGGTCACTGACCTGCAGCGCCACGTTGTCAGGGTCGCCGTTGACCTGAATGCCTATAAATTTTTCATCAGGACTGTATTTAACGGCATTGTCGATCAGGTTGTCCAGAATGGACTGAAGGTCAGACTGATCCACCTCGATTTCGGGCATCTGATCCCCGGCCGAGAGGTCCACGGTGACATCGTGTGACTCAAGATAGCTCTTTTTTTTCCTGAGATATCCATTCAGGAACTCAGGCAGCCGGGTCGGCGTCTTGCGGATGCGGATGTTGTTCGAACTGGATCTTGCCACATCCAGCAACCGGTCGATCATGGTCCGAAGCCGGAGGGATTCATTGTAGATATGCGCACCGTAGGACCGCAGGCGCTCCGGATCGGTGACCCTTCCATCAGAAAGGTTTTCACCGGCTGCGGAGATTACTGCCAGCGGGGTTTTCAGCTCATGGGTGACGTTGGCCAGGAACAGGGATTGTCGCTGGGCCAGTGAGCGTTCACGCTGCGCCGTGAAGAACATGAAGATGAAGGTGCCCAGCAGTAGGATCATGGCACCGGCCAGGACCAGCAGATTGCGGGTGAGCGATGCCCTGGACGCGGCGATATCCGGATTGGTCGTGAATGCGGCTTTGAGGTTCCAGTTGTTGAGAAGATCCGGGAAATTCTGGATGAAATCGACGTTCTGGTAGCTGTATGTGGCCTCGGGCGCCGTGGTGGCAAGCACCTCGTTCCTGGTCCAGTCATGCAGCCAGACAATGATGCCCGACTCCTCACCGGTGCCGAAGGTTTCGTTGAGCTTTGGGCCCATGTAGGATTGCACAAGGTAGTCCTGGTCGATCACAAAGAGCAGGTAGGCAATCACTTCCCTGCTTGCAGAGTTTATCAGTGCCACGGTCATGCTGTAATGGGTGTCGAAAATGACGCGGGTGTTCCAGCGGTAATCCTGGACCAGGGCGTTCATCCGGGTGCGGGTGATGGCCAGTCCGTCGCTGACCAGCTGTTCGTACACCGTTGTTGTCTCAAACCGGCCGATATCCTTCCTGTAATGCCAGACCGGATCTCCGTAATGTTCGCAGGGAGTACAGTCCGGAGTGGAAAGGTAGATTTCGGAGAAAAGCCCGTCATTGCCGGCCTCCTCGATGATGTCGAGGAAGTCACGGTTGACTTCGGAGGGAGTTGCGAGGGAGGCCTTGAGTTCTTCCATATCGAGCTGCCACAGGCTGCGTACCGGGACGCGGAATCGACTGCGGACCTGATTGGTGTACTCCAGGAGCTGCCGCTTCTGTTTTTCCACCGAGTTCTGGACCTTGTTTTCATGCAGGGCGTACAGGGAGTATACATTCATGACCGTCAAGCCGATGACGGCCGTCAGTCCCAGTGCCAGGAACATCCATCGTACATGTCGGTAATATTTCATCCGTTTACTGGAATTGTTGAATCGGAGTGACTATCCACAGAAAAAAAATCGTATGTCTGCCACCATGGTCATGAGTGATTGACATCTTTTGACAGATGATATATAACGTTTATAAAAAGCTATCTATTGGCGCTTGGTGAGACCATGCACGGACTCCCGGCACGCCGTGCATTTCCTGTCCTGTAATGCTATCCACATTCTCATATAATAACAACCTGGACGTGCATACCAAAATTTCAGGCAGATCAGGGACAGGTAACAGCTATCATTTTCAAAATTTAACATATTTGTTTATTATTAAGAAATATTAATGGATTGACGGTCAGGGTATATGTTGCGATCATTATGGTTGATTTTTTGGGGTTTCGCTCTGTTTGCATTCGTGGCTTGCGGTCCGGAAGAGGATGCCGGTCCTGAGGAAGATGTGTCCCGGAGGCTGAGCGAGATGAACGATGAGATCGGCGAAGCGTTGCTGGTCAACGATTTCGAGACAGCGGATTCCCTTTCTGCCATTGTCATAAAGCATGCCGAAGAGCTCGGGGACCACAAATCGTTGATCGAAGCCCGGATGTATGTGGTCATCTCGTACCTTGACCGCAGGCGTATCCGGGAAGGGGAGGCGTTGTTGCGTGAAATGTGGGATTTTGTCGAAAAGCATGGCACTCCCAGACAGAACATCCGTGCACTCATCCAGTTGTCCAATTTTGCTTTTCTGGATAACCGTCCCGACGAGGGAATGGAACTTCTCGACCAGGCCATACCGCTGGTCCCGCAGGTGGATGATCCGCAGGTGGTCGGCGCGCTGTATGCCTCGCGCGCAAGAGCCAAGACGACCGACAATCCGGTGGAATCGATCCGGCTCTACTATGAGGCGCTGGAAAAGTTTGATGAAGCCGGGGAGTTGAACAACAAGGCGGTGGTCCACAACAACATCGGGCTCATCTCGCACAATCAAAAAGATTATGAAACGGCGCTGGAAGAGTATGCAAAGGCGCTCAGCATCAACAGGCAGACCGGCAATCAGATCCAGACAGCTGCCAATTACAATAACATCGCGAACGCGCTCAGCGCCATTGGTGAGAAAGAGGCGGCCGCCGATACCCTGCTGAAAGCCGTGATGATCAACCAGAAAATGGGGATCAGCCCGGGCCTCATCCAAAATTATTACAACCTGGCACAGGTCTATCTGGACTCCGGCCAACTGGACCTGGCCTACTCGTTTTTTACACAGGCCTATGAGGAGAGTCATTCCATCAGTTTCCTTCCCGGTATCATGTACCACTCGGTCGGACTGGCCGATGTGCTGTTTCGCAAGGAGCGCTATGATGAGGTGCCGGAGTACCTGGAAGAGGGAAAAAGACTGGCACAGCAGATGAACAACCTGGAAGTGCTGGCCAGTGCATGGAACATCGATGCCGAGCTGAACGAGGAGCTGGGAAATTTCCAGCAGGCGCTTTCGGCCCTGCGCGAGCAGCGAAGCTATGTGGACCAGATCGACAGCCTCCGCAGGGAGCGCGAGTTCGAGGAGGTGCGAGCAAGGCTGGAGCTGGAGCTCAAAACAGCGGAAAACGAGCTGCTCCGGCAGCAACTCGGTTATCGCGAACGCCTTGGCCGGAATCAGCAGCTGATCCTTATCCTGCTGGGCCTTGGTGTGCTGGTGACAGCCACCCTGCTGCTGGTCCTGTTCCGGAACAAGAGCAAGCAGGAGCGCGTGAACCGGTCGCTGAAACAGAAAAATCAGGTCATCACCGCCAAAAATATCCAGCTTCGGGACCTGAACTCCGAACTCAAGCATCTGAACGACGAGAAAAGCCGGCTGGTGGGCATGATCATCCACGACCTTCGCAACCCGCTGTTTGCCGTCATCGGGTTCCTGGAGCTGATCGACGAATCCCTGACGGACCCGTCCGAGAAAGAACACCTCAAGATGGCCATGAATTCGGCCTCACGGCTGAACCAGCTCATCAACAGCCTGCTGGAAGTGCACTCACTTGAAAAAGAGACCAGGCAGATGAAACTGGAGCAGGTTCCGGTGGATGAGATCGTCATCAACGCCATAGCCAACTTCCAGGAGATGGCCAGGAAAAAGGATATCCAGATCCAGGAGAATATCTCCATGATCGAGGCATTCTCCGATCAGGCCTATCTGAACCGGATCGTCGACAACCTCATCTCCAATGCGATCAAGTACTCTCCGAGGCACTCCCGTGTCCAGGTGGATGTGAAATCCAGGGGCGACCGTTGGGAATTCGCCGTTACGGACGAGGGACCGGGAATTTCGAAAGAAGACCAGGCCAATCTGTACCAGATGTTCGGCCGGCTCTCTGCCAAACCCACAGGCGGGGAGGAGTCCACCGGGCTTGGCCTCTACACGGTGAAAATGCTTGTGGGACGTCTGCTGGGACGCATCCGTCTCGAAAGCGAGATCGGCAAGGGCAGTCGTTTTATCTGCGAGTTTCCGATCAAGCCCGAAACGGTACTTGATCTGCAAGATGTTGCAGAGGTGAACCTGGAAAGCGAGCCCGTCCTTGAATCTGTGGAATCAGCGAAATTCTGAGGATCGGCTGTCGGAAATCCATACCCGGCTCACCGGGCATCACTCCGCTTGGTGGTGGAGTATACCGTCGATGAACACGTGTGTCGGGCGGGTTGTGTACTCAAACGGATCCCCGTTGAAAATGACCAGGTCGGCGTCTTTGCCCGGCCGCAGTGAACCCAGCCGGTCATCCAGACCGAACAGAGCCGCCGGGACGGTCGTCAGGGCGTGCAGGGCAGCCATCCGGTCCAGCCCGTATCCAACCGAAATGGATGCTTCAAACAGCGCCACCCGGGTTTTGGGAACGTAGGATTCGTACCCGCTCTGGAAAACGAAGGGTATACCGGCATCACTGAGTTTCTTTGCCGTGTCGAACGCGGCGTTTTCGGTCTCTCCGCGAAGCCGTATCATGGTTGGATGGAGGATCACGGTCACCCCGGCCTCCCTGATCTCATCCAGCAGCAGATATGCTTCGGAAGCCCCGTCCAGCAGCATCGGAAATCCGAATTCACGCTGCATCCGCAATGCGGTCATGATGTCCTGGGCCGTGTGCGCCGTGATGAGCGCAAACAGCCGGCCGTCGAGCATGTCGGCCAGCGCGTCGAGGCGGAGGTCGCGGTCGGGACGGCGGTCCGGATCCCCGCTGCGCCGTTTTTCTGCGTAATCAGCGGCGCGGATGAGCTCCTGGCGCAGCATGGCGATGCCCCTGGAGCGGGTTCCGGGCGTGTCGAACTGGTTGCGGACCCCGGGACCCAGTGTGATGGCAAGGGCCGTGGTGGAATCAAGCAGGGCCTCGTCCACCGTGCGTCCGGCGGTTTTGACGATCATGGTCTGGCCGCTCACGATGGCCCCGGGGGCATGGCCGGTGTGCACGGTGGTGATGCCGTTCTGCCGGAGGAATCCGACCAGCTCCTCGCGCGCGTTGTAGGCATCGATGGCACGCAGGTCGGGCTGCAGGGCGTGCGAGCGCTCCAGCTGGTCCTGGTCGTGATCCTGGTTGAAATACCCCGCCAGGCCGACCACGGAGCGGGCGTCGATCAGCCCGGGCGTGACCACGGACCCCTCATGGCGTTCGTAGCCGTCCGGAATGGCAACGTCCGCGGCCGGACCCACACGTTCGATCTTTCCGTCCCGGATGAGGACCACGCCGTTCACCAGCGGCTCGGCTTCCATGGTGTAGACGGTGTCGGCGATGACCGCTATCTGGGAGGATGCGGATATCTGGGAGGATGCGGATGGTGCCAGGCACAGCAGGGTGGCCAGGAGTGCCAGGGTGGCGGTGAGCCCCAGGGTGGCGGTCGGATATTTCAGGGATCGGAAGGGACGGATGACAGTAAGCATCTTGTTCAATGCAATGGGTTATGTTAGTGATCGTGATGGTGACCGTGAGCGCTGCCGCGGATCACCTTGTACCCGCCGGTGGCGTACTTGCGGTCTTCGGGATCGTCGATGTCCCACACCTTCACGCCTTCGATCCAGGTCTGTTCCACCCGGGTGTAGACGCTGAAGGGGTCGCCGGAGAGGATGATGAAGTCGGCGTCCTTGCCGGGCTCCAGCGAACCGGCACGTCCGGTGATGTCCATCTGGCGGGCGTTGGCGATGGTCACGGATTCCAGCGCTTTCTGCCGGCTGAGCCCTTCGCGCATGCCGAAGGCCGGCGAGCGGAGGAAGAGCCTGGAATCGGTGACGGGATCGTCGGTGTGGAAGCCGAAATCAGCCCCCGCCTTCTCGAGTATCGGCGCAGATTTGGGCAGCAGGTTGATCGCCTCCAGCTTGCCGCCCGGTGAATCGATGTAGATGATGGATGCGGGGTAGCCGGATGCGGCGATCTCGTCGGCCACCTTCCAGGCGTCGGTCACGTGGTGCAGCACCATCCGGTAGCCGAATTCGTCGGCCAGGCGGATGGCGGTGAGCACATCGTCGTGGCGGTGGGTGTGGTTGTGTACGATGCGCTTGCCTTCCAGCACCTCCACCAGGGTCTCCAGGGCAAGGTCGCGGGCCGGCATACGCTCCGGATCGTCCTGCGCCGCCCGGATGCGGGCCTGGTATTCCCGGGCGCGGATGAACAGGGCGCGCACCATGGCCGCCGATTTGGCCCTCGTGCCGGGGAAGGGGGGCTGGCGGAGCGGATTGGTGCCGTTGGCCAGCTTCAGCCCGCCGTAAATACCGCTCTCTTCATCCACATAAATGAGCATCTCCTCGACCGTGTTGACGCGCCGCAGTTTGAGGTACACGGTCTGACCGCTGATGAGGTGCCCGGAGCCGGGCATCACGTTCACGGAGGTCACCCCGCCGGCCAGCGCACGCCGGAAGGAGTCGCTGCGCGGATTGATCGTGTCCATGATGCGCACATCCGGGTGCAGCGCGGCGGAACGGTCCCCGCCGTCCCCTTCGCCGATATGCGAGTGCGGATCCACCAGCCCCGGCATCACCACCTTGCCGGTTGCGTCGATCACCCCGGCATCGGCCGGTATCGCAACATCCCCGGCTTCACCCACGGCGACGATGCGGCCCTCGTGCACCACCAGTACGCCGCTCTCATGGGTTTCACCGGTCACGGTGATGATCTGTGCGCCGGTCACGGCCACGGGCCGGTCCTGGGCGGTCGCAGCAGCGCAAATGCCGGCGCTAAATGCGACAAAAATGAGGAAAAAACGATGTCTGATGTTCATGGTACGGGTATCCAGTGTGCGTAAGTGCCTGTATATGCGAGTCGGGAATATGCAGAAAAAATTTGAATGTTGTTTTACCTGCATTCATATTAATTTAACTGTAATGCAGGATTTTCGTCCAGCAGAACCCCGGGACCTGGAAGAGCTGTCCCGGACTCTAACAGAACAGTCGCCGGCGGCGCACGCCATCCATTCCAAAACTATTGATTCAGACCACATATATTTTGCACTTTATCCTGAACCGAAACAGATCATGAACCGAACCATCCTCCCGATTGCCATCCTGATGATTGCCGCAACACTTATCCACTCCTGCAGAACGACCAAAGAAGCCGGGCCTGAAGACATCGTCTCATCCGTTGAAGGAGCCGCCGCGCATTGGGTATCGTCCGACCTTCTGATCTGGGACAGCGGTCCGCTCGCCCACCGCCACGAGATCCGGTTCAGCCCGAAGGCGGCCATCCGGGTGGATACGCAGGGCGTTACGGGCGGGACGGCGATCCCTGTCGGACGCAGCGCACAGCTCGACAGCGACCTGGCCGGGCGCTTGCGCCACATCGCCGATCGGCCGGCCTTCAGGGTGGATGCCGGCCGGGATGTGATCACCGAGGCCGTGAAGGGGCAGATCATCGCCATTGCCTACGACCGGCGCGACCAGCCCGTTGCCGCCACCCGCGTGCAATTTCCCGGCGTGATCGACGAACTGTTCTTCCACGACGGCGAACTGGGTCCGGTTTACCGGGAGGATCAGCTTTCCGCCAATCTGTGGGCCCCGACCGCGCTCTCAGTGAAGCTCCGGATTTACGATGCGCAGAAGAATCTGGTGGATACAGTCCTGCCCGACCACTTGCGGGGCGGCAATCACGGCGAGTCAACGGACTCCGAGCCCGCCATGGTGCCCCCTGCGGACGGTGTATGGCGTTTCAGTAGTGCACGCGGCGACTGGGACCGCAAGTTCTATCGCTTTGAAATCTCCGTCTACCACCACGACAACAACCGCATCAACACCTATGAGGTGACCGATCCCTACTCGGTGAGCCTGGCCATGGACAGCCGGTTCAGCCAGTTCGCCGACCTGAACGATGCCGACCTGAAGCCACAGTGCTGGGGACGGCTCAGCAAGCAGCTCCCGCATCCGGCCGACATCACCCTGTACGAGGCGCACATCCGCGATTTCAGCATCAACGACAAGTCCATCCCGCAGGAACACCGCGGCACGTTCATGGCATTCCGGCACAACGGTTTGCTCGACCGCAACCTGTCCGACGGCATGGCCCATCTGAAGCGCCTGTCCGATGCCGGGCTCACGCACCTGCATCTGCTGCCCGTCAACGATATCGCCAGTGTCATCGAAAATCCTGCGCGCAGGGTAGATCTGCACATGCCTTACCGGCGCATCTGCGACACCATCCAGCATCCCGGTCTGTTCGAGGAGTGCGAGCGCCGCCAGTTCATGCCGATCCGTGAGGCCTTCGAACAGATGGTCGATGAGAACCCGCTGACCCATCTGGTGCAGAAGCCCTACAGCCTGCCCGGCCGCATGCGCGGCATGGCCGCCGCCGACGGATTCAACTGGGGCTACGATCCGTTCCATTTCAACGCGCCCGAGGGCAGCTACGCCACCGATCCCGACGGGGTCGCCCGCATCCTCGAACTGCGCACGATGGTGCAGTCACTGGCACAGATCGGGTTGAACGTGGTGGTGGATGTGGTCTACAACCACACGTTCGCCTCCGGACCCACATCGCGCTTCTCGGTGCTGGACAAGGTGGTGCCCGGGTATTACCACCGTTACGACCCCGATACCGGGGCCATGGAGACCTCGACCTGCTGCGATAACACCGCCGCCGAGCACGCCATGATGGAGAAGCTGATCATCGACTCGGTGCTGCTCTGGGCCCGGCACTACAAGATCGATGCCTTCCGGTTCGACCTGATGGGCCACCATCCGCGATCCGTGATGGAGCGGCTGCGGGTGGAGCTGGCCAACCTGACACCCGAGGAACACCAGGTGGACGGCGCCAATATCTATATCTATGGTGAAGGATGGAATTTCGGTGAGGTGGCCAATGACCGCATCTTTGTCCAGGCCACGCAGTTCAACATGGGCGGGACCGGCATCGGCAATTTCAACGACCGCAGCCGCGACGCCATCCGCGGTGGCAACTTCACCAACAACGGACGTGCGCAGGGGTTCATCAGCGGGCGGTTCCTGTTCCCCAACGAGGAGTCTGATCCCGGACAGGCAGAGGATCTGGCATGGCTGCTGGATGCGGCCGACCGGATCCGCGTGGGCATGTCCGGCAACCTGGCGACCTATCCCTACATCAACCGGGAAGGCAGAAGCGCTGTCGGCGGCGACGAGATGATCGGCTTCGCCCGGCAGCCGCAGGAGTCGGTCAACTACATCGACAAGCACGACAACGAAACGCTTTGGGATAATACCCAGGCGAAGCTGCCGCTGGATATGGAGATGGATGACCGGGTGCGGGTACACATGCTCGGCAACGCTTTCATCAACTTTGGCCAGGGCGTGCCCTTCTACCAGATGGGAACCGATATCCTGCGCTCCAAGTCGCTGGACCGCAACAGTTTTGATTCCGGTGACTGGTTCAACGCCATTGATTTCACCCTCGGGTCGCATCTGTGGGCTCAGGGGCTGCCGCCGGCATGGGATAATGAACAACGCTGGGACGATATCCGCGCGTTGTTCCGTGAGGCCAACGTGGATGTGCGCCGCGAGCACATGGAGCTGGCCCACCGGCTGTTCCAGGAGCAGCTGCGCATCCGTTACTCATCGCCGCTGTTCCGTCTGCACACCGCCGATGAGATCCACAAACGGCTGGCATTCCACAATACCGGTCCGGATCAGGAGCCCGGCATCATAGCCATGACCATTTCCGATGGCCAATGCGCCGGCGATCCGCTGGATCCGGACTACGACGGGATCCTGGTGGTCTTTAATGCCGACAATAAGTCCCGCGATATTACTCTGGATCTGGAAGGCATGTCATGGGACGGACTGCAGCTCCACCCGGTGCAGCAGCAGGGCGCCGATCCGGTGGTCCGGCAGTCGGAGCGCGATGGCAGTACCTTCCACATTCCGGCCCTGACGGCCGCTGTTTTCGTGAAGCCGCAGCAGGGCGCGCAGGGCGGTTTTGTCTGCAACCGGTAATCAATGGCAGAAAAATCGGGTCCGGCATTTTGAAATCCGGGCCTGATTACCTACTTTTTCAGTGGATTCGGTCCAATATGTATTTTCACCGGTTTTTGCGTGCCGATCCGGGCTCAGGAATTCTGCATTAATATTATCCATGCTGAGCAGCCCGGGTTTCGGTAATGCCCCGGATGGCCGAAAACGCTTGCTTAGCCTGGTGGCTGCGTCTTGAGAAGGTTGTCATTTCAAGAGCATAGCGCCAAGTACCTAACAATTATTTATATGAGTACCGGAGCCTTGATCCTGGTCCTTGCGTCGCTGCTGATCATCGGCGGAGGGCTGGCCCTGTTCCTCTGGGCGTTTTTCAACGGCCAGTTCGACCACATCCAGCGGGGGAGCATGCTTCCCTTCGATGAGGAAGAGCCCGCGGGTCAGCGCACCGACCAGATTTTCGGGGATAAGGAAACCCTGAACAATAAAGAACCCTACAAAGGAGAAGAGAACATACGTGGATCCCGGAAGTAGACAATCCCCCCAGTATACCGTCAGTGAGCTCGACCGCAAGGCGCGTTATGTGGTCCTGTTCCTGGTCTTTTCCGGCGTGTTCTGGCTGCTGTTCGGAACGCTGCTGGCCCTGGTCGCATCCCTCAAAATGCACATTCCCGACTGGCTTGGAACAGCGGAATGGCTGACATTCGGGCGGGTGCGTCCGCTGCACCTGAATACCGTTGTGTATGGATGGGCCTCGCTGACCGGTGCGGGCGTGGCCCTGTGGCTGCTGAGCCGGCTGCTGAAGGTGCCCGTCATGCTGCGTGGCTACATCGTGGTTGCGGGTGTCATTTGGAACATCGCGTTGCTGATCGGCAGCATCCAGATCCTCGCCGGTCATTCCCGGGGCATCGAGTGGCTGGAGTTTCCCGTGTTCACCATGGTGGTCATCGTGCTCTGCGTGATCATCCTGTCCGCCTCGGTATTGATGATGCTGGTCATGCGCCGTGTAAAGCAGCTGTACGTGTCGGTTTGGTACATTATTGCGGCGTTTCTGTGGTTCCCGCTGCTCGGACTGGTCTCATCGCTGCCGATCTTCGACACGCCTACCGTCCAGGCCGGCATGAACTGGTGGTACGCGCACAACGCGCTGGGTCTCTGGTTCACCCCGGTCGGCCTTGCCGCCGCCTACTACTTCATCCCGAAGGTCCTGGGACGTCCGATCTACAGCTACGGCCTGTCGCTGCTCGGTTTCTGGGGCCTGGCGCTCTTCTACAACTGGAACGGTTTCCACCACCTGATCGGCGGTCCGGTGCCCACATGGTTCGTGACCATCTCCATCTCCGCCAGTGTGATGATGGTGATCCCGGTCGTGGTCGTGGCGGTGAACCACCACATGACGGTCGTCGGCTCATTCCGGGCGGTGATCAACTCCCCGACGCTGCGCTTTGTGGTCTTTGCGGCCATGAGCTATACGTTCGTGAGTCTGCAGGGCGCCGCGCAGGCGCTGCGGTCGACCAACGAGGTGATCCACTTCACCCAATTCGTGATCGCACACGCCCACATCGGCATGTACGCCTTTGTGACCATGATGCTGTTCGGGGCGTGCTACTACATCATACCGAGAATCACGATGCGCGAATGGCACTCCAAGGGTCTCATCAAATGGCACTTCTGGC
>SKWQ01000057.1 GCA_007128855.1 Balneolales bacterium | reverse complement strand
TGCCGGTCACATCGGCAATGGCCATGGTGAGGTTGCGGTGGTCATCGCGGATCAGGTCGTAGTAGTCGCCGCCGACCTGATACGACGGGATGTTGGTGGCGGCCAACAACAGGTTCGGGGTCTCCGGCGGCGCATCGGGCAGCAGCCGCTGCTGGATCGCCCGGGCGATGGAGAGCTCCTCCTCCATCCGCTCCTTCTCGATCTGGTCTTCGAGCAAATACGTTTTCTGGATGGACATGAGTGCCAGGTTGCCGAGCGATATCAGGAAATTCAGGTCGGTCTGCTCGAACTCCACGCCGTTGGCGCGCTTGCCCAGTCCGATCACGGCCGGCTCCTGGCCTTCGTTGTTGATCTTTAGGATCAGGTGGATCTGTCCCTCTTCCAGGAACGGATGCCGTCGGCGCAATTCGTCGTCCACCATCACGATATTACGCTCCAGGGAGAACAGGGCCTGCATCTGGTCGCGGTTCAGCTCAATACCCAGCCCGTTCCTGCTTTCGATGCGCGGCTCGCCGTGGCGCTGCGTGATCAGGAAAAACCGCCGCACGAACAGCTGTCCGAGCAGGGTGAACTTGAAAATGCGTTTGATCTCGTCACGGTCGATGGAGGCGTTGAACGATTTGCTGAGGTCGAACAGGGTGAACAGCTCCTGGATCTTGTAGTCGAGCTTGCGGTTGGTGGCGCGCAGTTCGCTGACCAGTTCGGAGTTGGATACGGCGATGGCGGACATGAACACCAGGCTTTCCAGGACTTCCACCTCTTCGTACGTTGCGGGACTGCGGTCCATTTTCGGTCCCAGCGCCAGGAATCCGAAGTGACGCTCGCTGTTCCGGATGGCGATGAGCAGCTCAAAACCGTGCTTGCAGATGTGGTCCAGTTCCGGGTGGTCCGAGCACAGGGCGGTGGTCTGTTTCTTGAACTGGTCGCGCCGGATCGACACCTCGGCGGGCAGGCTGTGGCGGCCCTTGGACGCGCGGACCGCGTGGATGTTCTTCCTGGGGTTAAACCAGAGGATGGCCGCCCGGTTGACCATCAGCTTGCCCATGGTGATGAGCAGCAGGTTGTTCAGGATGAAATCGATATCTTGCGATTCGATGAGCAGACGACTCGTGTCGAGGAGCGTCCGCAGTCCGAACCGGCTTTTTCTTTCGTCGTCAGGAACGTTCGATAGAGGCACGGTGTGATCAGCGTTTTTTTGTCATCCGGATCTCGTTGCGCGATCTCCGGTTCAGGTATTCCACATGATCCATCAATTTACGGATCAGGAGGATACCATAACCACTTCTTTTTTTCTGGGAGAGCTGCTCTTCCAGGGTGGGCACCTCGTACTTGTCCGGGTCGAATGGCTTCCCCTCATCGATGATGGTGACCAGCATCTCGTTGCCCTTCATGGCCAGTTGGATATGGATCGGCTTGCCCTTTTTCCACTGGTAGGCGTGCTTGATGATGTTGGTGCAGGCCTCGTCCACACAGAGGGTGATGTCACTGATCTCGGCTTCGCCAAAACCGAATTCCCTGGCGTGGTCCGCAACAAACGTGCGGATTACTTCCAGCTCTTCGGTGGACGCGCTGATATGCAGGGTATGTTCCTTAATGGATGGCAAAGCGGTGACAGATTGGTTGTTGTGTGCTGCTGGAATACTATTTGAACCGTGTTATGGCTTCGTCCTCGTTGTCCACGATGTCGTACAGTGTCGGGAATCCCAACAGGTCGAAAACATTGAATACTTTCGGTTTCAGGCACGATATCTTGATATCGCCGCTTTGGGAGCGGATATCCTCGATGTATGCCATGAAGACCCCGAGCCCTGCACTGGATATGTACTCCAGGCCGGACCCGTTTACTACGATGTGTACGAAATTCTTTTCAATAAGTTGTTGCAGTTCCTTCTCCAGAACGGGCGCGGTGTGAGCATCCAGCTCACCGTAGATATCCAGAATGGTTACCTCTGAGTGGGACCTTTTTTGGATCTCGAATTTACTCATAATGATTGATTTCCTCGATTTTGAACCGGTTTTGAGGTATCGGCTATGGGATAATTTTCAAAAATCGCGGCATCAGACCCCTGCCGGTTCGATGTAAGATATACGGCATAACAAAGCAAAAGTTGCAATGAAATCCAATACGGCAATGCAAAATGGCGCCGGATCAGGAAAAAACTGACGGGATGAGGAGTGGCACTCACCATCTGCGGGATCGGCCAAGCGTGACATTTTCATCGAAACTCGGGAATGGACTGCCGTTCTGCGCATTCATGCCGGAAGCACGGGAAAAGAAGGGCACATTCTCTGGGTGACATAAAAAAATAGGGCGACACACGTATCAGGTGTATCGCCCTAAACTATTCATCAAGAGAGACGCTACTTGAGCGCAAATGAAATATAGTACTATTTGATACAATTGCAAAATTATTTTTAATAAACTTTCCGGAACCATCAGGACTGACCATCAATGCGGGGCCATCCGGCACCGCATTCCAATCCGGTTTCACCCGGGATGAGGATGTGGACGGTTTTTTGTATCATGACCATTATCCATACGATTTTTACGCCATCCACATGAATACAAGATTATCCTGCGCATGAACATTTTGTTGAGACCCCGAAACCCATCCAGCCGCCTGTTTCGCCTGGCTATTTTTCTTCCGGCCCTTGTGGCCAGCGTGCTGTTTTCGTCCGTGTCCGCTTGTGCCGGGACGTCCGAAGAGGAGGCCGTGACCCACATCCGGGAGCGCGGTCTGGAGCTTCGCGGACCGCAGGACCTAAACCCGCTGATCGAGCGTGCATCCGGCCACCAACTGGTGCTGCTCGGGGAGGCCTCCCATGGCACATCGGAGTACTACACGTGGCGGGCAAAGATCAGCCGGCGCCTGATCGAGGAGCACGGGTTCGATTTCATCCTGGTGGAAGGCGATTGGCCGCTGGCCTTCCGGGTCAACAAGCACGTGAAGCATCTGGAGGACGAGCCCGCATCCACCCGGGAGGTGATGCGCCACTTCTCGAGGTGGCCGCAGTGGATGTGGGGAAACCAAGAAGTGAAGGAGCTGATCGGATGGATGCATGCCTTCAACGCCGACCGGCCTGAGCATGAGCGGGCCGGTTTTTACGGGATGGATATCTACGCCCATGAGGACGGGATCGACGATGTGGTGGCGTTCCTGGAGGAACATGATCCGGCCGCGGCACGCATGGCCCGAAACGGGTACAGCTGTTTCACCCGGCACAGCGACATGCAGGCCTATCTGCAGATGGTATATCAGACCGGTCAGCATTGCGGGGACGATATCGAGGCGGTGCACCGGCACCTGGAAGAAAACCGGACGGCGTACAGGTCGGCCGACTCGCTCCGTTTTGTGAATGTCTGGCAGGCATCGCGGATGGTCATCCAGGCCGAGCGGCACATCCGGGGCAACCTGCTGCGCGGGCCGCAGGCCTGGAACCACCGTGTCGACCATTTTTATGACGCCGCCCGCAACCTGCTGGAGCTGTACGGCGAGGATGCACGCGGGATCGTCTGGGCCCACAACACCCACATCGGGGATGCGCGGGCCACCGATATGCGCAACTCCGGCATGAAGAACATCGGGCAGATCGCCCGGGAGGAGCTGGGGTCGGATCAGGTTTACGCCGTCGGATTGGGAACCTACCGGGGGGATGTGCTGGCCGCCCGGCAGTGGGAGGGCGCCATGGAGCGGATGCAGGTGCCCGGAGCGGTGTCCGGCAGCTACGAATATCTGATGCAGCAGGCCGGCATCTCGCCGATGCTGCTGCTGCTCGACGATCCGCGGGAACACGAACCGCTGATGCGCGCCCGCGGGAACCGGGCGATAGGCGTGATCTACCAGCCCGAACGTGATGCTACCCAGAACTACGTGCGCACCGTCCTGCCACAGCGCTATGACGCATTCATCTTTTTCGAGGAGACACGCGCGCTCACCCCGTTAGCGCAGTGACTGCGCGATCTGCCGGCTGAAGGCGGGAAGGTCGGGCGGTGTGCGGGAAGTGATGATGTTGCCGTCCACCATCACCTCCACATCTTCAAATGTGGCTCCGGCGCCGGTAATCTCGTCGCGAATGCCACCCACGCCTGTAAGCGTACGCCCTTCGATCACACCGGCGGTGACAAGCACCTGCGGACCGTGACAGATGGCGGCGGTGGGCTTGTCGGTCTCAACAAAGGCCCGCACAAAGGAGATGACATCCTCGTGCTCCCTGAGGTTGGCCGGGGAGTGGCCGCCGGGGATGA
>SKWQ01000123.1 GCA_007128855.1 Balneolales bacterium | reverse complement strand
TCGGTTTCGAGCTGATTCCGCATCCACCGGACGACATTCCGGACGACCTGTTCATCGATGACTCGCCCCCCGCCCGCTGGAGCATCGGAGATCTGCGTTATCACTACCGGACAGCTTTCACGCTTGAAACCGGTATCGAGTCCGACCAGCCGCTTGACGCCGTATTTGCGACGGCCGGTGCCGGCCTGCGTTTGCTGAACCTGTCCCGAACGGGCTGGACGGGCTGGATGCCAACCTTGCTCCTGATGTACGAAGGTGTGTTCCGGGTATCCGATGGACCGGATCCGGAAACAGCTGACATATCGGAAGACACCTTCCATCGCCTGCGCTTTGGATACCGCCACCAGCTCGATCTTGGCACATTGGGCCTGGGCGGTTTCACCCTGGCCGGCGGGCTACAATACACCCGCGACTTCGGACAGTCCGATGCCTTCCGTGACGCCGGCCTCCACTCCCGGTTCGGCTGGGCGGCCGACCTCTCCCGTGCCATCCGCTGGGAGGGTCGCGAGGGGCCCCGCCGCATGGACCTGTTTGTGCGCCATACCGGCGGCCGGATCGCGCCCATGGTGACATCCGACCGGTCATTCACACTTGGTCTTCGCATCCCCTATTCCCACTGACCCGCTTGCTTCCTCCCACATCCACCATCCACCCAAAACGGGACCGGCACCATGAAAAAAATCAAAGCACCCTACTACCCGATCATCTATGTACGCGGATTTGCCATGACCCAGTCGGCCATGGAGGAGACCGTCGCCACCCCCTTCATGGGATTCAATCTGGGCAGCACCAAGATCCGCAAGGAATGGGACGGCGAGGTCGTCCGCCACATCTTCGAATCGCCGCTCATCCGTCTGATGAAGGATTACGGCTATGTGGACAACTACACGGACGGCGCCGAGAACGAGGGGCGCATCCCGGCCAGGAGCGTCATCATCCACCGGTACTACGAGCAGGCCGACAGGGATATCGGCACCGGGGAGGCAGCGCCTACTGTTGAGGAAGCCGCGGAGGGATTGAGCACGCTCATCCTCAAGACAAGGGAGCAGGTCTGCGGGGATGATCCTGAGGCCCGGAACGCCTTCAAGGTGCACCTGGTGGCCCACTCCATGGGCGGACTCATCGTCCGCTGCCTGCTGCAGAACGACCGGATCGGGGACAAGGAAGCCAAAAAGCTGGTGGACAAGGTGTTCACTTACGGCACGCCGCACAACGGCATCGAAATCCGCGGCGTCAACGTCCCCCGGTTCCTGGGTGGATGGGACATCAACAACTTCAACCGACGCCGCATTGCGGAATACCTTCAGCTTCCGGACCATGACCGCGTGGATACGCTCAACGGCAAATTTCCTGAATCCCGCTTTTTTTGCCACATCGGCACCAACCACACCGATTATAATCTCTCCCGCCTGGCGGTCGGGCCAACAAGCGACGGGCTGGTCCTTATCAGCAATGGCAGCATCCAGGGCGCCCCGCGCGTGTATACCAACCACAGCCACAGCGGCCACTACGGCCTGGTCAATTCCGAAGAGGGGTATCAGAACATGACGCGGTTCCTGTTCGGCAATGTCATGGTGAAATGCATCATGGAGGTCGAGCAGCTTCCGCTTCCGCCAACGGTCCGCAAGGCGCACGCGGCGGGGCGGCAAATCCGGGCTTCCTACTTTTTTGAATCATCGGTCATGCCACGGGGCGGTCGTTTCCGGCTGAGCGACCGTCGCACCGAGACCAATTCGGCCATATTCCGGAAATTCGACGATCTCTTGCCGGGTAACGGGGCCCCGGGCGGCAGCGCACCTTCCGGGGGGAAAGACACGAGGATGCCCGTTCTTTTCTCCGTCTTTCTGGACACTTCCAAAATCGAAACCGGCCGGACCCTCGTATTCACGGTCGACCTGTCGGTACGTTCCACCGAGTACCGCATCAGCGGCAACCTGTTCACAAGGCAACGCATCCCTGAGGAAAACCTGTTCCGGGAAAAGGTCACATTGCACGCCTCCATGACCGATGGGAAATGGCGCATGCGGTATAACCTGACGGATGAGGAATGGGGCGAAAACAGGGGTCACGAGGCCGGATCGCAGGATGGCAAGTACGTGATTCCGCTGAGTTCCCGCAAAGGTTTCCGCGCCAAACTCCTGGTACATCCCGAAATGTTCCGCTGATCCTGATAAACCGGGCTGGAGATTAACAAAATTTAAGGAATCATTTACAACGGATATCTTATATTGGTGCAATTTGTTATCTACCTGCTCTATCATGCAAAGTAAGAAGTTCGGCGTTTACGTACATGAGATCTCAACCCTTCGGCTCTCCGTGGCAGGCGTGGAAACTGCCATACCCGCATTTGTCGGGTACACCGAGAAAGCTGAACGGGTCGGTGAAGGTGCCTCACTGCACATGGTGCCGACGCGCATCTCTTCGTTCCGTGAATTCCGCGAGATGTACGGCGGACCCCAACCCGAGCGCTTTTCTTTCAACATCACAGACACCTACAACTCCAGGGGAGAGCTTTCAAACAGGCAGTTCACATCGAAGATGAGCCCCGACTCCCCGTCGCCCTACCATCTTTTTTACAGTCTGCAGCTCTATTTCAGCAATGGTGGCGGTCCATGTTACATTGTTTCGGTCGGTACGTACCAGGATCCGATCGAACCTGGAAGCACCGAATCGGGAACCGGGCTGCTCGGCGGCATCCGGTTGCTGGAAAGCAGCAAAGAACCTACCCTTATCGTTTTTCCGGATGCGGTATCGCTTAATACGGTGCAGGAATTCGGAGCGGTGGTCAAGGAAGCCCTGGCCCAGTGCAGAAGAAGCCGCAACCGGTTCGCCATCATCGACAAATACGACAAGAACACCAACCTGAGCCAGTTCCGCCACGCAATCGGCAATTCCTATCTTGAAAATGGTGCCGTCTATTTCCCCTTCCTGCGATCCACCTTCAATTTCGAAGCAGACAAGAGCTCCAGTGATATCCGGCACGACGTGAAAGGCACCGCACCCTCGCACGCCGTGAACTATGCCGACGTGCGCGACCTGGCCGAACTGGAGGAAAAGCACCCTCAGATTTTCCGTTCCCTGCTTGCAACCACGAGAAGGGAGTACGTGGTTTTGCCTCCATCCGGGGCCATTGCAGGCATTTATGTCAAGGTGGACAGGAACCGGGGAGTGTGGAAAGCGCCCGCCAATGTCATAATCAACACGGTACTGGAGCCCATCACGCCCATCACCGGTGTGATGCAGGCCCATCTGAACGTGGATGCTGCGGAAGGCAAGTCCATCAATGCGATCCGCTCATTTCACGGACGGGGCACCCTGGTCTGGGGGGCCCGCACGCTGGCGGGAAACGACAACGAGTGGCGATATATCCCTGTGCGCCGCACAGCCATGTACGTGGAGGAATCCATCCGGAATGCCACCAGTTTTGTTGTGAACGAACCCAACAACAACCGTGTCTGGCTGCGTGTGCGTATTATGATCGAGCAGTTCCTGGCCGAATTGTGGCATGCCGGAGCCCTGGCGGGCAATACCCAGTCCGATGCTTTTTTTGTGAAGGTCGGCCTCGGGGAAAGTATGTCGACACAGGATGTCGACCAGGGACGCCTGATCATTGAGATAGGGTTGGCCCCCATTCGCCCATCGGAATTCATCGTCCTCAGGATTACGCATCAACTTCTCAAAGGGTAAGCCGGACCGATTCCACTGCCGAACCGGACCCCTCCGGCCTCACATAAAAATCGGGTACTGCTTATGGATACCACGACCATCCGACACAACGCCTCGGACCTCAACGAGGAACTGAACTGGCTGGCGGAGATCATCGATACGCGCCTCCGCCTCAGTACCGGTCAGAAACCTCGCTATCGCGACATCGACCGGATAAAACCACCCTCCCTCAGGAGAAGTAAATCCGCTTACGCCGGATTCATCGCCGGGCACGGCCTTGGACCCATGGAACGGTTTCTGCTCATACTTGCAATCGCGCCCCATATCCGCCCGGATATGCTGGATTCCTTCTACGGCAGGATGCGGGATGAGGTCGAGAGCACCCGCGGGACGGCCAGTCGCACCGGACCACCGGAGGGCTCATTGGAAAACGATGCGGATCCTGCAGATGCACCAGCTGCCGTCCGCCATCACTCAGGCTTCATTCCGACCGGAGAGACCGCCGTGTTCCTGTTTGCCGGTGACGACCTTGAAAAACGGTTCCTCCTGCTCAAAACATTTGAGCGTTCCCATCCCCTTACCAGGGAACAGGTGCTCTGGCTGGACGATGTGCAGCCAGGCGAACCCATGCTCAAGGGACGGTTGCGCATATCGGATGCGGCCCTCCGGCTCTTCACGACTGGCGAGGCCACAAAATCTGTTTTCGACCCTGATTTTCTGATGGCCCCTCTTTCCACGCCGTTTGGCCCGGATGACCTGGTCCACGCCGGACAACTGCACCAGCCCCTTGGACAGATCGAGGCCTATCTGCAGAACCGGGAATCCCTGACAAATCAGTGGCAGGGAGGAAAACATCATCAACCGGGACTGAAGGTGCTCTTTTACGGTCCGGCCGGCACCGGAAAAACACTTGCCGCCGCACTGATCGGGAAGAAAACCGGGGTGGATGTGTACCGGATCGATCTGTCGGCAGTGACATCGAAATACATCGGCGAGACCGAAAAAAACCTCTCCAGGATTTTAGAAAGAGCGGAAAACCGTAACTGGATCCTTTTTTTCGATGAGGCAGATGCCCTGTTCGGCAAGCGGACTTCCGTCGCCGATGCCCACGATCGCTACTCGAATGCGGACACCTCTCCCGCATCCTCCCTATTCCTCACCTTACTGGAAAATTACCGCGGGCTGGCAATCCTGTCCCTGGATCTGGGGGATACCCCGGGAAAAGACCTTTATCGCCGTTTTCATTTGGCTGTGCATTTCCCCATGCCCGGGATGGAGGAGCGGCTGCAGCTTTGGAAAGACGGATTTGGGAAATCGGTCAGGCTGGACAGGCACGTCGATCTGAAACACCTGGCGGCCACTCATGAACTCTCCGGCGGCACCATCATGAACGTGATCCGCTTTGCAACCCTGCACGCACTGCACCGGAAGAGCCGGAAAGTGGACCTCATCGATATCCTCGAGGGAATCGTACACCACAAGCCGGATTGACTTCATAAGATTTTGCCAATCCGACCAATTGCGGGTCAAAAAAAAGGCCTGGACCGAAGTATCGGAACAGGCCTTTGTCAAGCTGTTTGTCAGGTATGATCGGAGATCAGTACCCTTCCGGCTGCTGCGGCTGTTGCTCCATCTGTGTCTCCTGGATCATCTGCTGCACACGCTGCTGAAGTCCGGGATCCTGCTGGATGGCCATGTTGATTTCCTGGAAACGCTCCATCTCCATTCCCTCTTCTTCAATGGCCTGGGCAAGGTCCTGCTCCATGCGCACCTCTACCTCCTGGATCTGCTCATAGGCACTTTCAAATTTTTCGATGTCACCGGCTGACACGTCTATGTCCTCGAGGGACTGACCCATCTGCTGCGCCTGGATGATTTCGTTGTATGTGTTTACCTCGATGCCTTCTTCATCAACGATGGCGATCATCTCCTGCTGGGATTGCGCCTGGACGGTCTGCGCGTTCATGGATGCATCGATGAACAGTCCCAGCTCCTCATCCGAAACTTCGATTTGCGGTCCCGCATCCTGCGGTGGCATTTCGAACTGGGCCTGGGCAGGGATTGCAAAAAATGCAAATACTACGGCAATCATACCGATGGCAATGGATTGTGACTTCATGTAATAACCTCTGTGTTGGTTAGTGAATTGATTTATCTGTTGCTTTTCGTGCCCTGTCAACAGATCCAACCTATTCTTATTGCCCCTTTAATGAAGTTTATCATGGATCAACATCAATTTGCCTATGTAAATTAATGTAAATCTATACATCAGTTCCTGAAATATTCCCCCTTGTGCCTGGAAATAGCCTCATCCAAAAGCTTTTGCCCTTTTAGAGTGGATATTCCACGAAGAAATTTAAGCATGATATGCTCGAACAGCTCGGCCCTGGAATACTCACTGCTTGGAAACAGGTCGTAATTGTTCACCTGACTAAGCTGTTGGATGAAAAGCTTCGCTATGATGTCTGATCGAATGTTCATCTGGATGATTCCCTGCTCTTTTCCTTTTTCGAGCAGGGAGATGAAACCCTGTGTGAGGCGCTCCATCTGCTCCCTTCGTATACTGTCGGAGATCTTTCGGTGCTTTCTTCGCAACTCCTCAAGCTGAAAAGTAAATGTTTTTTCCAGGTCGGAAAGGATATCCACCATCACGGTTACCAATCCATCCATGATGTTTGGTGCATCCCGGATAATCATTGCATGCGCCTCCACTCTCTTCTTGATCCCCTGCTTGAAAATCTGGTAGAGCAGATCCTCTTTACCGTCATAATGCTTGTAAAGCGTTTTTTTTGACACTCCCATCTCCCGGGCAATATCATCCATTGTCACGGCCCCGGGTCCATATTTATAGAAAAGCTCTCTTGCTACTTCCAGTAGCTCATCGGGCAGATTTGTCTCGTTCTGGTGCATGATCTGTCACTAAATCGTATTGGGTGATTACAAATGTCAAAAACTGGCAGGTAAATGAACCTCAAGATAATAATAATGGCCATACCTTTCACGGCATGGCCATTGAGTTGCATTATGCATTCTGGACATACTTCGCCAGAATACAACGGGGTTTTTTGGGGTTTTTTGTTCGTGCAGGGGTTAAAATCCGTAACCGACTGTGATACTGAACGTACCGTTTTTAGCCTCTGGATCACCCGGGACGTCAAATACATCCACCAATCCAAGTGTATATCTGAGATCCAGGTACATGGTTCTCATAATGTCCACACCCCCTCCAAATGCCAGGCCAAAATCGACACTGTTATGCCTGCTCTTCAGATCATCGCCGTCAGCTTCTCCGTAAAGTTTAAACGCAAGGGACGGTCCGACATAGATGTTCGGTGTGACAACGCTGGTATTGGGTAAGTGTGCCTTGAACAACACTGGAAACTCAAGATACCCGAGATCGTAGTCTGTTTTTGCTGCCTCTCCTAACACACCTTTGTCAACCTGACTGTATCTCATGGTGAAAACGGCCTCTGGCTGGATAGAGAAGTTCGGGCTCATCCGGTAATTGAGGAACAACCCTCCGGTATATCCGGCCCGAACAGTGGTTCCACCGACATCATCGCCCCAGAGGTCTGAGATGGTTAAACCGGAGCTGATTCCCCAGGTGATGGGATTTGACTGATGAACGGTCTGTGCCGTAGCGGCTCCGGTAAAGATCATTAAACAGCCAATTGCAGTGGCTGCATATTTCATTACTGATTTGTATGTACGCATGGTGGTAATAGTTATTGGTTTTAGGTTTGGAAATGGTATTCCCTTCAAACCCATCAGTACTTTGTCCCTGATGGAAACTAAGTATACTACTTTAGTTTCCATTGTGCAAGTAGTTTCCAATAATTTTTCCATAAAAAAAAGCCCTGCATCGCTTTATTTTATTGCGATACAAGGCTTTAAAGACTCGTCGGGGCGACAAGATTTGAACTTGCGACCCCTTGCACCCCATGCAAGTGCGCTACCGGACTGCGCCACGCCCCGAGTCTGTGACAGCAAAACTGCCAAAAGTTGTCAGAACGCTAATATAAGCATTCATGAAAAAGGATACAATGTGCGGTTATACCTCACTCCTCCTGTTGTGCCGGATAACAACCCAGCACCTTGAAGTGCGCCGACTTGTTCTCGATCTCCTTCAACGCCTTTTTCACGTTAGGCTCGTCCCGGTTCCCCTCAATATCCGCATAGAACAGATACTGCCAGGGCTTGCCAATGCGCGGACGCGACTCCAGCTTGGTCATGTTTATCCCGTGCCGGTCCAGCACTTTCAGGCACTGAAGCAGCGCCCCCTTCTCGTGCACCGTCGCCAGGAGCAGCGACGTCTTCGCCGGGATGCGCGGATCGCACATCACCGGTTCGCGCGAGACGATCACGAACCGGGTGAAGTTGCCCGGCTGGTTGGCCAGGTCCTTGGCCAGGATGTGCAGATCGTACAGCTCCGCCGCATAGGAACTGGCGATGGCCGCCTGCGTCGGGTCCCCCTCCTCCATGACCTTCTGAGCCGCCATGGCCGTGTCGGTATAGGGCTGGATCTCACAGTGGGTCAGACCGGCCAGAAACCGGCTGCACTGAGAAAGCGCCTGCGGATGCGAACGGATCCGCCGCAATTCCTCCAGCGGCGTCGGCTCGCACGCCATCAAACAGTGATTGACCTTGAGAACTTCTTCGCCGGTGATATGTAAATCCTTGTCCGCCAACAAATCATACGAATCATTTATCGACCCGGCCGTCGTGTTTTCTATCGGGAGGATGGCCACGTCGGTCTCGCCCTCCACCATGGCCATGGCGGCCTGTTCAAACGTCTTGAACCCGATGCACCGCACATCGTCGTACCGCTCGGCGAAGTGCCGCATGGCCGCCTGATGGCTGTAAGCGCCGCGCGTCCCCTGGTAGGCGACGGTGATGGTGCGCACATCCAGCTTGTTGTTGCCGTGGTCCAGCAGCGAATGGCTCTGGTAACGGACGGACTGATAGATGATATCGCGGAACAGCTGCTCGGTGAAGTAGGGATCGATGCCCGCTTCCATGGCCATTTCACGCACTTTCTTCAGCAGTGACTCCTCACGCAGCGGGTCGCGGATGAACGAACTCCCCGTAAGCTTGTTGGAAAACACCTCCCGCACGATCTTGTGTCGCTCTGCGAGGGTCCGGATCAGCTGCTTGTCCAGCCGGTCAATCTGTTCCCTGAACCGGGAAAGCGACCCGGAGACATCGGCCTGGTCTGGTTTATTTCCACCACTGCTGCCCGCAGCCGCCTTTTTTTCTTTATCTGACATTCCCGCAATACCTACGCTTGTTACCAATTAGTTATTTGCATACACCAATAAAATACATAAATATGAGCAATCATACCCTTGCAACGGTCCCGCATCAAACCGTCGCTCCAGTGTGAATCAATGACTCATACTACCGGAATACCGTCAGTAGTCATAGCGCCACAGAACATCCACGCCGCTGCGGTAGTCATCCCCGGCGGTGATGATCAGATCGAGGTTCCGCCGCAGCATATATTCGATGATGACCTGCCGGGTCGTTTCGGTCCCGCCCAATTCCTGCAGGAACGCGATGAACAGCCGGTCCGAGACAAATTTCCCGGCCTTGACAGTGGTTCCGCCCCCCCCCCTGCTTGAATTCTCGATCTCGATGACATCGATACCCAGCCGGTCCGCGGCCAGGTTTTCGATGCGGTCGAGCATGATGTCCATAGCGATATTGGTGGCCATGCTTCCGTTTGAGCGTCCCGACATGGTCTGCTCCCATCCGGCCAGGGCGTTGAACGGCCTGCCGAAAAGGGTATAGCTGATGATATCCTGCAGGCCCATTTCCGGCTCGCTCTCGTACTCGAATTCCGGGTCAGACAGAGTGCCGGTGATCACATAGTAAATGCGGATGTCCTCATACTGCTGGCGCGGTTCGTAGAGGGTCCGGATGTTCAGCATCGGTTCCATCGGGTCCCCGCTGAACGTGACATCCCCTCGCTCAAGCTGGAACCGTTTGTTGAACGTGGTGACGTGTCCGGAGGTAATGCCCATGTCACCGAACAGCTGCAGTTCACCGAACGCCTCCTTGACAATATCGATCTCGCCGCTCGGTGCCAGGAATATCTCGGGATCGCGCCGGTTCCGGACAAACGCGTTACGGTCCACCGTGAAGATCAGCTCCAGGGCCAGCCGGTCAAAAAACTCCGGACCTTCCGCTTCCTCGACTTCTTCTTCATCCAGGATGACCTCCTCAACCTCCCTCTCGCCGAATTCATCCAGGAAAATGGTCCCGCGCTCCCAACGGACCGTGCCGGTCAGTAACGGCTCCTCAAGTGTCCCGGTCATGGTCACGTCCATTCCGGCATAGATTTCCAGGTCACGGGTGTTGAAAGCCCGGAAGTTATTGGCCCGCAAGCGCAGGTCGATACTGCCGAGCGCCACCCCGTCAAGCGCAATCTCGCCGCTGCCGGTGAAGGAACCGACACTTTGCACCGAGAGCTCCTGCAGTATCACACGTCCGGGCGCCATCTCCACGTTCATCCTGATGTTCCGCAAGGTGACCTGGTTTTCGACCAGCCGCACCTGTCCGCCCGACAGCACCATCGACCCCGCCGCCGACGGTTCTTCCATGGTACCGCCCAGCGTAATATCCGCATTGAGCCGGCCTTCCAGGTTACGGAGCATCGCGGGATCCAGAAAATCATTGAACGCAGCCAGGTTGAAATCACTGGTGAATATGGTGAAATCGATTTCGTCACCGGCTTCAGGACCCAGGAACTCCATCCCCTGGAAATTAAGGTGCAGCGGCACGCTTCCCTGGATATCGGCCGCCTTTTGTCCAAGCGAGTGGACACGTGAGGTGAGGGTGATATCGCTCCGGCGGTGATCGTAATCCCACTCCAAAATCAGGGAGTCGATGGCCACATCGGAAAGGGCGCCGTTCTTCAGATAGAGCCCGCCGGTCAGATCCGGAGCACCGGCCGTGCCGGATAATTCAGCGGCCATGGAGAATTCCCCGCTCGTCTGCTCCATGCCAAAAATGCTCAACAAACCTTCAAACTTCTGTATTTCAAACGGTTGGATGCGGATATAGCCCTCCACAAGGCTGTCGAAGAACTCATCGGGGAGCTCGCCCGGATCCGCCGGGTCAAACGGCAGGTCAAACTCTGACCGCAACAGCGTCAGGCTATCATGCCACACCGTGGCATCCGTCCGGAGCCGATGATCACCGATGTCAAACGCCAGCTGAAAGGAGTCAAGCCGGACGGCCTCCCACTCCAGTGCCTTCAGGGCCACCTGTCCGGAAACTTCCAGCACATCCTCGTCTGCGCGGAATTGAATGCCTCCGGAAAAGATGGCGTGGAAAAGCGGCTCATCCAGAAAGATGTACTGCAGCTGTCCCAGATCGGTGTCCTGTGCATCCAGGAACCCGGTCCATGGCGTTTCCGGCGTCTTCCCGAGGCCCAATCGGAATTCGGAGCCGGTGTCGCTTGCCAGATGAAGCGTATCCACCCGGATTTCCCCTTCCGTCATGACGAAGTCAAATGGCCGCTGCAGATGGTACATGCCGGCGGGATCTGTGAGGCGCAGCTCACGCGTATGCACCCGGATCGTGTCGGCGATGTGATAATCCGCGACCTGTTGGATGCCGCTTTCCGCTTCCACCTGGATCGTAAACGTGTAGGACCCGGACAGGCCCGAGTCACCAAAGAGCCCGTCGGTGGTGAACGTGATGTCACGGATGGCATAGGGTCCGACGGACGGATCACTGATCTCAAGGTCTGCCTGGAACCTGGTCTCGGCAGCCAGGATGGCGGAAGCCGTGCCCGTCACCGCCTCCACCCGGATGGTATCGTACTGTATGCTGTGCAGGTCCAGATCGGTACGGAGGACGAGCTGTCCGGCCGTGTCTGCCATGATGGTACCCTCGAAACGGCCCGGCACGCTGAGCACCTCGGCCCCGGCCAGATCGGCGAAACCCTGCAGGTTGAGAAGCTCCAGTTCAAACGCAAGCCGGTTCTGCAGATCATACATGTCGAGGATGTTCAGGCGCATCGACAGGCTGGCGGTCGCCGGTTCGCTGAGGAGCGTGGCCTCTTCCACCCGGGCGATACCGTCGCGCAGCTGCAGGTCGAGCTTCAGCTCATCGAATGGCTGTCGGTTGATGTGCGAGCGGGACATCAGGAAGGACGCGTCCAGTGCCATGGTCGCGGGGTCGAAGCCCTCGCCCCTGACCTCCGCCTGTCCGTTGATATCCGTGGCGAGCTGCTCCAGTCCGGGGAATTGGCTGGCATCCAGGTGGCGGAAGTGCATCGTAGCTTCATAGACCGGGTCGTCCAGCGACCAGAGCACGTCCGCGGACAGGTCCAGTTCGGCGCCGTCGATGCGGACCGGACTCTCGAACCGGAGCCGCTCACCGGTCAGTTCGGCCTGCATTTCGGCGGTGACATCGGGATAACCGGCCATGGCCAGGCGTTCCAGGGTGATGGCGGCAGTCCATGGCGTTTCAGCCGGAGCGTAACCGGTGCCGGAGACCGATCCCTGCATCATTACGGTTGTCTCCGGCTCATCCAGCTCGGCCCAGTATGCGATATTCAGGTCTTCCGTGTGCCACTGGAGGGTCCACTCCAGGTCCTCTTCCCACCACCGGACTGCATCCAGCGACGCCGTGATCGTCTCCTCACCCTTCCGCACGTCCAGGTCGGCACGCACACTCCCGGGGGAAGCCGCAATGCCCAGGATGACCGCATCCACCGAGTACGCCTCAAACCGCACATCCTCCACCAGCAGGTTTCCGCTTGCCTGGATGCGGTCCCACTCCATCAGCGGCACTGTGCCGTCGAGCGAGAGTGCAAAACCGGCAATGGATGCCTGCAGCGTGTCCACACCCGTCAGGGTTGCGGCGTCGATACGTCCCGAGCTCATGCTGAGCGACCGGAGCACGGTTTCCTGCATGACGGACCACCGGGTGTCGACCGTGAACCGCTCCAGTCCGGGCGCATCCACGGTGAGTCCGGCGCTCAGATCCTGCCGGGATCCGCCGACCCGAAGCTCCACGTTCAGGTTCTGTCGGATGGGGTATTCTTCTGCATAGGCATCCACCTCCCTCCAGGCAAGGGGGTCGAACAGCGCCTGGAAGCGGGTCGCATAGGTGACGTCATCGTAGCTGCCCGATGCCTCGAACAGCGAATAGGCGGTGGCGATGAGCAGATGGTCGAGCGTGATGCGCCGGCCGTCCCAGGAGGCCTCTGAGCTGAGCTGTACGGGGGCATCGAGGCGCGATTCGTGCAGGGAGAGCTCCAGCTGCTCCAGATCGGCGAAGAAACCCGGATCGCCGTGACCGAGCCGGAGCTGCGTTTCGAGATCCCGGATGACGAGCGGCTCGCCCGGCAGCACGGCGCGCGCATCCACCGAAATCTCCGGCGCGGTGACGCGGACGTCGCTGAGGACGAAATTGATTTCAAATGGCTCATCATCAGGTTCTTCCTCCTCCGGGAGCAGTTCCATGACGTTCCAGTTTCCGTCCTCATACTGCACGAGATCGGCCCGCAAGCCGAGGGCATGCAGTTTGCGGATCTCAAAGGGGCGCCGGAACAGGAGGTCGAACACCGACCAGGAAACATACAGGGTGTCGAGCGAGACGATTGGGTCCGGCCCGTCGGCATAGATCCGTACGTCCCCGACGGTCAGGTTGGACCAGAGGTCCCCGCTCATGTACTCGATCCGCAGGTCGCCCTGGATCATCTCCGAGACGCGTGTTTCCGCCTCGGAGCGGAGGAAATCCAGCAGCAGGTCGGAGCGCAGCGCCAGCCGCAGTCCGGCCACGAGCACCAGGAACACCACCAGGATTACCCAGGGCCAGCGACGTCGTTTTTTAACCTGTTCTGCCGATTCCGTCATGTCATTTATGTTTGTTGCCCTTCTGTCATTTCATTCTCATGCTGTCAACCAGCCCGGCCTTCCCGGAGCATCAGAATGCCTGGCCGATACTGAAATGGATCCCCCAACGGGAGAACCAATTCCCGAAATCCTCCCCCTCATAGATGTTCAGGTCTTCGTCGGTCGGATTGATCTTGTACCCCAGGTCGATGCGTACTGGCCCGAGCGGCGACTGGTACCGGAACCCGCCGCCGACACCGAACTGCATGTCGTCCACATCGAAGTCGCTAATCCATTCCCAGACGGCACCACCATCCAGAAAGACCGCAAATCCAAAATGGCGGATGAGCATGTGAAGTTCCTGCCGCAGCTCAAGGTTGAAGTGATACATCGCCTTGCCGCCGACAGGCACATATCCGTTAAACTCGCCGGATCCGTCAAATATTGCGCGCTTGGGACCGAGTTGCCGCCGCTGCCAGCCGCGCACCGAGCTGGTCCCGCCGGCGTAGACCCGCACATTGGCGGGCAGGTCGTGGTCGCCGACCCGCGTGATCAGGCCGCCCTCATTGCGGATTGCCAGCTGCGTCCTCTGCGCAAGGTTAAAGTATCGCCTTATATCGAGCATGTAGCGGTTGTAACGGAGCGTTCCCGTACCGAACAGGCCCGAAAACTCGGCATAGGGGCGAAGCGCCCATCCCTGATACTGCTCCACTTCCAGCTTGTTGTAATACCCGGAGAACGACAGTGCCGAGATATTGTAGCGCTGCTCTTCGTCGGGCAGCCTCGCGTCCGAGCTCACAAGGGTCTCCAGGTTACGGGTGAATTCGTAGGATGCCGTTGCGGCAGCCTCCCGGCTGATCTGGTAGATAAAGGTGTTGTTGATGCCGCCCCGCAGCAGCACATAACCGGATTCATTCAGCCGCTGCCCGAAAGGGGATATGTTGATCCGGCTTTTTGGATTGAAAACATAGGGGATGTGATAGTCCAAATTGGCCCGCTGCTCCAGGAAAGACGCGCGCGTGGTCACGGAAAACGTATGGGCGTTCCCGAGCGGATTCCGGTGCGTCCAGGTGACGCCGAGCCGGGCTATTTCCTCGAGCCCGACCCCCGCCTGCACCCGGACACTTCGCAAAGCATGCTCCCGGACCCGGATGTTGATATCGACAATCGAATCGGGTTCCTGGGGTGGCAAACTTACCGTTGCAAACCGGAACAACGGGTGCCCGAAAATCTGCTGCTGGGAGTTGCGGAGCTTGCGGGAGCTGAACTGGTCGCCGGTTTTCAGGTCGGAGTGGCGCAGAACGATCGACTCCGGAACCGTCTCGTG
>SKWQ01000276.1 GCA_007128855.1 Balneolales bacterium | reverse complement strand
ATCCGAAAGCAGATCTCCAAAAAGCGGATCACTCATTGGAAAACCGTTTATACCTGTGCCAGCGGATCAGGTGAAAGATCACGAAGACCAGGAAGATCAACGAGAACAGGAACAGGTAGTCATACGCCAGTTGCAGGTACCGGTCCCTCCAGTCAGGCCAGGAATCCAGGAGAAATACTTCGACGGCCAGGATGATCAGGGGCAGAAACAGGGCCATCTTCAGGCTTTCGAGGAATACATAGTTCCACTTTTTTTTCTGCCTTTCAGGCAGTTCATCCGGACTTTCATGGTTTTTTTTCATGGAAAAATGAATCAGGTTCAACTTCTTCCGTATGACTCTGAATTTTTTACAAACCAGATCCGCTGCAGGACTATATCCAAACCGGTCTGTACATCCCGGAAGGTTCCGGTTCACATCAGTCTGCGGCGTTTGTTCAAAAATGCGAGCAGCGCAAAGTCAAACGGATCCTGCGTATCCACCTCCTCGTAAGTGATATTCGCCTCGCTGCAGGCAATATGGAAATTCCTGGCGTATTCGGCCATTTTTTTCTGATAGTCACGGCGCACCTGGCCGGGAATGACATCCATCTCCCCTCCGGTCTCCATGTCACGGAAGACGAACCGTTCATCGGGGAAATCAAGATCCCGTTCGCTGCGCTTTTCAAGCAGATGGAATAATATGACCTCATGTTTTTTATGGCGAAGATGCTTCAGTGCAGAGATCAGTTCATCCTGTTTCTGCACATTTTCGAAAAGATCGGTGAACAGTACGACCAGGCTCCTCCGGCTGATGCGCTCTGCCAGCTGATGGATCGCCTCGGCCGATGCCGTCTGCCGGATCTCCGGGGTCTCCCGGTCGTACTCCTCCAGCAGCCGGTCCAGGTTCCTGTAGAGATGCATCAAATGGGCATAGGACGACTTGGCGGGAAGGATCTCACCAATGTGACGGTCGAAGGGCACCAGTCCGCATCCGTCACGCTGCCGGTGGAGCATGTACGCCATGGCTGCCGCCAAATGCACCGCATAGCGCAACTTGGACCACTCCGCGAAATACCGGAACTGCATGGAACTGCTTACATCCAACAGCATGTAGCACCTCAGGTTCGTCTCCTCCTCATACTGCTTGACATAATACCGCTCCGTCTTGCCGTACACTTTCCAGTCCAGGTGCTTCAGTTCATCCCCCGGATTATAGGGCCGATGCTCGGCGAACTCCACACTGAAGCCGTAATACGGGCTTTTGTGCAGTCCACTGATGAATCCCTCGACAATTTGCCGGGCTTTGATCTCCAGCGGAATGAGCCGGTTTATCAGTTCGGGTGTCAGCAGCATGAAACTTCTTTATTTTTATCAAGGTGACCGGACCGGCCTGTGCCGTCCGTCCGCGGTACATACTACCGCTTTTCATGTGTTTAAAATTTTCAGATTTATAATGTCACATAGAATACCCATAGTTTTTGATCATCCACCTGTGCATTGAAACCTCAACATGGGTATTTCATGTGTTTATATCAATTCTAATTTATTTGGTCAGAATGATCTCATATGACAGAATATAATCATGCCCAGGTGTGTCAACCGGTGGCTGTCATGTTCGGTTCATACAACACTCAAACTTCCGCAAAGTTTTTTTATTTTGGATTGTTCCCAATCCATTTATAATCCCGAGGACATGGCTGAAATAATCACCAGTAAGGAAACGCTCGTTGAGGTCTTGAACCAGGCCGGATCCATGCCCGCCCCGCGCGAAGTGCTAATGGTCACACCGGATCATTTTTCGGTGGATTATGTGATAAATCCGCATATGGAGGGCAACGTCGGCACGGTCAACAAGAAAAAAGCGCGCTGGCAGTGGGAGGTGATCCGCAACAAATTCCGGCTTCTGGGCCTGCGGGTCCATGAACTGCAAGGCGAGCCCGGGTTTCCCGACATGGTCTTCTCCGCCAATCAAAGCATGCCTTACATCGATCCCGACGGGCACAAATTCGCCCTCATGAGCATCATGCACTCCGGGCATCGGAAAGAAGAGGTACCCTACTTTGAACAGTGGTACCGCCAGCACGGATACGGGATCTGCTACCTGGACGAAGATAACATCACGGATTTCGAAGGGATGGGGGATGCCATCTGGCATTTCAGGAAGCGCATTCTCTGGGGTGGATACGGATATCGTTCCTCACCGAAGGCCTATGAGGAGATCTCCAGGACCCTCGACGTACCTGTGGTGCAGCTGGAACTCATCCACCCTTCCTTTTACCATCTGGACACCTGTTTCTGCATGCTCAATGAAGAGAGTGTCCTGATCTATCCCAAGGCCTTCACCCCTGACGGGCTTGAACTGATCCACACTGCCTTTCCCCTCGTCATTGAAGCTCCTGAAAAGGAGGCCCAGGAGCTTTTTGCCTGCAATGCCAGCTGTCCGGACGGGAAAAACGTAATCATCCAGAAAGGGTGCCGCGAAGTCAACAAAGCCCTGAAAGAGAACGGGTTCGCCTTCCATGAAGTGGATACCGGCGAATTCCTCAAGAGCGGCGGAAGTGTCTTCTGCATGAAACTGATGCTCTGGTAGTCCGCCGCGCCGCTGATGCACCTGCGCAACGTTTGACCCCCGCATCCTGCATAAAAACAGGAGTCAGAACAACGTGTCCACAACAGAATCAAAGAAACCAAAACTGACAACCGAAGTACATGAGTAATCAATTAGGAGCCCCGCCCAAAAAGAGAGACTGGTTCACCCGGTTTCTGGATCTCATCGAATGGCTGGGCAATCTTCTCCCTCACCCTGTCACCCTGTTTGCCATATTTGCCATTGGCGTCATTTTTATCAGCGGGCTTGCCGATTTTTTCCAGCTGTCGGTTCCCGATCCCCGTCCCGAAGGTTCTGCCGGACGCTCGCCTGATGGCACCATCGAGGCCGTGAGTCTCATGAACGGTGACGGACTGCGGATGATCCTTGAGAACCTGGTCACCAATTTCACCGGATTCGCCCCGCTTGGCGTGGTGCTTGTCGCCCTGCTCGGGGTCGGCGTGGCCGAGCATTCCGGACTGATCAGCGCCATGATCCGCGGTATCGTACTTAAAGCCGCTGCCGTGAAGCCCATGAAACTGGAAAGCACCAGCGGCCTTTCATTCATGCAGAAGACCGGGTACTATGCCAAACGTCCCTTTTCCATGATTTTGGAGCCGAAGATACTGGTCACCGTGGCGGTGGTCTTTACGGGTATCATATCCAACACCGCTTCCGAGATCGGCTATGTGGTCCTGGTGCCGCTTGGGGCGGTGGTCTTCATGTCACTGGGGCGCCACCCGCTGGCCGGACTTGCCGCCGCATTTGCCGGGGTTTCCGGTGGATACAGTGCGAACCTGCTGCTCGGCACCATCGATCCGCTGCTGGCCGGACTTACCCAGGAGGCCGCGCAGCTGCTGGCTCCCGAGTACACCGTGCACGCCGCGGTGAACTACTACTTCATGGTGATCAGCGTGTTCCTTATCACGATCGTAGGCACATGGGTGACCATCCGGATCGTCGAGCCCAAACTGGGTCCCTACGACCCGTCCATCGCCATGGAGGATGTCACCGACGAGCAGTCCATGCAGCCGCTGACGGCAATCGAGAAAAAGGGGATCATCTGGGCTGCCATCTGGTTTTTCATCATGATCGGCATCCTGCTGCTCGGGGTCATTCCCGAAAACGGCGTACTGCGCAATCCGCAGACAGGCGAGATCCTGAACTCCCCCTTCCTGAACGGGATCGTGCCCATCATCTTCATCGTCTTCCTCGTCCCCGGTTTTGCCTTCGGCAGGGTGACCGGATCGATGCGCAACGACCGCGACATCATCGACGGCATGTCCAAGTCGATGTCCACCCTCGGGCTCTACATCGTGCTCACCTTTTTTGCCGCCCAGTTCGTGGCCTTTTTCGGCTGGACCAACCTCGGGCAGATCGTGGCCGTCACCGGAGCCCTGTTCCTTGAGAACATCGGGTTCACCGGTCCGCTCGCGATCATCGGCTTCATCTTCGTGTCCAGCTTCGTCAACCTGATGATGGGCTCCTCCTCCGCCAAGTGGGCGGTCACGGCCCCGGTCTTCGTGCCCATGCTGATGCTGATCGGGTACAGCCCGGAGATCATCCAGGCGGCCTACCGCATCGGCGATTCGGTGACCAACGTGATCACACCCATGATGAGCTATTTCGGGTTGATACTGGCCTTTGCCAACAAATACGACAAGAATCTGGGCATCGGCACCATCATCAGCACCATGCTGCCGTTCACCATCTTCTTCCTGATCGGATGGGTGATCCTGTTCTACATCTGGGT
>SKWQ01000132.1 GCA_007128855.1 Balneolales bacterium | reverse complement strand
TGGAAAACGAGCTGGCGCCCCAGATCCAGTCGATCCACGGGGTCGGCGGGGTGGAAGTGGCCGGCGGACAGGTACGCGAGATGCAGGTGGTGCTCGACCAGGACCGGCTGGTCTCCTACGGTCTGACCGTCTCGCAGATCCTCGACGCCCTGCGGGAGGAGAACCGTGACATTGCGGCCGGACAGGTCACCGACCACCGTTTTGACGTGATGGCCAAGACCGACGCCCGGTTCCGGTCCGTCGACGACATCGCCAATGTGATGCTGCCCATCCCCGGCAGCAACCGGATGATCCCGGTCAGCGAGGTGGCCGAGGTGAAGGACACCCACCAGGACCAGCGCCTTTTCGTGCGGCTGGACGGACAGCCGGCCATGCGTCTTTCGGTCACCAAGCTTCCTGATGCCAACACGGTGCAGGTGATCGACGGTGTGCGCGCCGAGCTCAGCAGTTTGCAGCGCAGCGGGTTCATTCCGGAGGACATCATATTCACCCCGACCACCGACCAGTCGTTCTTCATACGCAGCTCGATAAGCGCCGTGAGTACGGCTGCGGTCCTTGGTGGTGTGCTGGCCATGATGATCGTCCTGCTGTTCCTCGGTTCACTGCGCAAGGGATTCGTAATCGGCCTGTCCATCCCCATTGCCATCATGGCCACGTTTACGATGATGGGGATGAGCGGGATCACCCTGAACATCATGAGCCTGGGCGGACTCGCGCTCGGGGTCGGTCTGCTGCTCGACAACTCCATCGTGATGCTCGAGAATATCTTCCGGCACCGTGAGCAGCACCGCAAGAACTCGGACCAATCTGCCCATGAGGGTTCGCGCGAGGTGACTTCGGCGATCATCGCATCCACCATGACCAATCTTGCCGCCGTGGTGCCGTTCCTGCTCATCACCGGTCTGGCCGCGATGCTGTTCCGCGAGCTCATCCTCACCATCTCCTTTGCGATCGTGGCCTCGCTGGCCGCCGCGCTCACGCTCGTACCCATGCTATCGGCCCTGCTGTCGAAGATCCGGTTCCACAGCGGCATTGACCGCAGCCGGTTCCACCACGGGTTCAACCGCGGGATCCATCACACCACCAACGGCTACAAATCGGTGGTCTCGCGGGTGCTCCGGTACCGGTATGTCGTGGTCGTCGTCTCCTTTTTTGCGCTGTTCGGGGTGCTTCGGCTGACCGACAATCTTGGCAACGAATTCCTTCCCCAGGTCGATGACGCGCTGTTTTCCGTGTGGATGGGGCTCCCGCCCGGCGCCACGCCTGATGTCACCAACGAATATGCGTTGCAGATCGAGGGCGCCATCAACGAAATGCCGCACGTACAGCACGTATTCAGCATGACCGGCGGGCACCTCAGTGGCGGGGTGATCTCGGAGCGGCCCGGTACGGCGCGCTTCAGCATCCAGCTGGACCCGGCCAGTGAGCGGGGGATGGATGCGATGGACTGGGTTACGCAGATGGAAGGGAAAGTGGACAGCCTTGCCATCCCCGGCGCGCGCCTTTTTGTGCGACCTCCCAGTATCCGCGGCATCCGGACCAACCTGGCCGGATCGGATATTTCGCTCGGCATTGTCGGCGATGACATCGAGGAGCTGGACCGCATCGGCCGCGACCTGCTCTACCACCTGGACGGTATCGAGGGGCTGGCCGATTTTGACATCAGCCGGGATGACCGCAGCCCGGTGCTCAACGTGAATGTCGACCGCGAGCGGGCGGCGTCGCATGGCTTCAAGAGCGCCGATATCGGCGACGCGGTGCGCACGGCGGTGCTGGGCTCGGTGCCCACCCGATTTTCCACGGGCATCACGGAGTACGATATCCGCGTGATGTATGATCGCTCCAATGTGCAGGACGACGAGCAGCTCAGTGAAATCCTGCTGCCGCGCAGTGACGGCCGCGCCATCCCGGTTTCGGAGATGGCGTCGTTCTCGCTCGGGGACGGACCCGCGCATATCGAACGGGAGAACCAGGTGCGCATCATACGGCTCAACGGCGAGGTCAATACGGCCGTGAGCGATGTGGGTACGGTCAACGACGAGATCCGCGAGCGTATGGCGTCTTACGAACTCCCCGAGGGTTACAGCCTGATCTATGGAGGCGAGGAGGAGGTGATCCAAGAGACGCAGCGAAACCTGGTCACCGTGACGCTTCTGGCCATCTTCCTGGTATTCGTGGTACTGGCGGTGCAGTACGAGCGCCTGGCCAACCCGCTGGTGATCCTGACGGCAGTGCCGCTGGCGCTGATCGGTGTCGGGCTGATGCTCTGGGCGACCGGCACCAATCTGAGCGCGCCTGTGATGCTGGGGGTCATCCTTCTGGTCGGTATCGTGGTCAACAACGCCATCCTGCTGGTGGAATATATCGAGATCGGCCGGCGTGAGCACAACCTGGAGCCCTTCGAGGCCGTGGTCGAGGCCGGGGGGATCCGTTTCCGTCCCATCATGATGACCACGCTCACCACCGTGTTCGGAATGATGCCGCTGGCCATCGGGCTGGGTGAAGGTGCCGAGCTGATGCGGCCGCTGGCAATCGCCGTGGTCGGAGGACTGCTTATATCCACCCTGCTGACCCTGTTCATCGTACCCAGCCTCTACCTGATCATCAACGCCTGGGGCGAGAAATTCAAGGCCTGGGTGACCGGACACACCATGGATCCGGCTTTTGCCGTTTCGGGAAACGGGGATCAGGTGCGACACAGGGACAAGCAAGATCAGGAAAAGCCGCAGGAGCGCCAGGAGGTGAAATAACACCGGGCATTGCCCCCGCTGAGGAGCACTAACGAGCCGGACATTTGACGTCGGACACTTGATGCCGACACTCAACTTGCACCCGGTTTTTCCGTATACTTCCCCGACCGGAAATCATCCGGGACTGAAAAATCATTATTTCATGGAAGAAATCATCAAAAAAATTACGGTATTCGGCGGGACGGGCATGCTGGGCAAGCCGGTAGTCAGGGAGCTGGTCAGGGCGGGATACGATGTGACGGCCATGGTGCGGGATACCGGCAGGGCCGCATCCAAACTGCCCGGAAAGGTGACGCTGGTGGAGGGCGATCTGGCCAGCAGGAAGGATATCGCGGCAGCGCTGAAAGGAGCCGATGCGGTGTACCTGAACCTCTCCACGCGTCCCGATGTCAAAAAATACGAGAAATTCATTGCCGAACGTGACGGACTTGAGAACGTACTGGCGGTCGTCGCGCAGATCAATGGTGATGCAGAGGCGGATGACCGGCCAGCCGGACCCATAAAGCGTGTGGCGGCCATATCGTCCCTGGTGCAGCGATATCAGGGGACGGCCGGATTCCGCTGGTGGGCGTTCGAAATCAAGCAGTGGGCCGAAAAGATGCTCAGGGAAGCCGGGGTGCCGGTGACCATTTTCTATCCGTCCAGTTTCATGGAGACCATGGACCAGGGCGGGATCATGCAGGGCCATCGCCTGATGCTGGTGGGCAAGTCGCGGCAGCCCATGTATTTCATTGCAGGGGAGGACTACGGCCGGATGGTGGCTGAGGCGTTCCGTCTCCATGACGGGAGCGACCAGTTTTACGACATCCAGGGTTCGGTTGCACTCACATTCGGGGAGGCGGCGCTGGAATTCGTCAAGAACTACCGGCACGGCCCGCTCAAGATCACCCGGGTGCCGATGTGGCTGATCAAGGCCATGGGCGCCGTAAATGCCGAGGTCGACTACCTGGCGCACATCATGGAAGCGCTCAACAACTATGCGGAGCCGGAGCCCGATCCATCCGTCCGGAAAAAACTGGGCCATCCGCAGGTCACCCTGGGCGAATACGCGCGCCGCCTGTGAGGAAGGGGCGTTTGGTTTTCATCCACGCCGAAAATACGGTATATTACATGCTTGCGAACAATCCGGTGCCAGGCCGGCTAACGGCAGCAGCCGAAAGCATCCTGACGCCAGCGGGCGGTCCGGCAATCTGCCGATACCGGACGGCATGCCGGCACAGACGTTGCCTCCCGGAAGCAGCGACCCGGAATTCCACCAATCACGACTGAACAGCTAAGCAGATAACCGTATTATTATGGCCTCAAAAAACCGACTGGACAAAATTGTCTCCCTTTCCAAAGCTCGCGGTTTCATTTTTCAATCCTCGGAAATTTACGGCGGACTCAGCGCCGTGTACGATTACGGTCCGCTCGGAGTCGAACTCAAACGCAAGCTGAACCAGGCCTGGTGGAGTTCGATGACCCAGAAACACGAGAATATCGTCGGGCTGGATGCGGCCATCCTCATGCACCCGACCGTCTGGAAGGCAAGCGGTCACGTCGACAGTTTCAGCGATCCGATGATCGACGACAAGCA
>SKWQ01000106.1 GCA_007128855.1 Balneolales bacterium | reverse complement strand
TTAAGTCTCAGGCTACGAGAAGTTCTGATCACCCAACAAGTGTTAAGGAAGCTGAGTTTTGGGCTCAGCAGATTATGCATAACTCTGGCGGGAAAGTGCCTCGAGAGGCTGCAATGATAGAAGCCTTTATGCTGACCAAGATGAAGGATATTCCATCCTTGCCAGAATTTGCTTCGATGGTTAGTGATAGCTATAGACTTAAAAATCTATTTCGAACTCCTGAAGATATCAGATCTTTTTGGGAGGCCACTAGTAAATTCAATAATGATCTTATGGCCTCAATGGTTGCTGGTGACGGTCCTTATGCTCGTAAGTACTCACGTCGCTATGCAGATACAGGTTCTGGACTGATAGATGACCCAGTTACTCAAATGCAGGATATGGTTGATTTACTTCAGCAAACCTATCCTGAAGCCACATTAGAAGAAATTTACGAAGTAATTCATGAGGCAACAGGAGTTCATCCTAGAGAAATTCTTGATGTTGATCGTGGTATTGCTAGTCCTGGTGGAGGATCATCAATAAGACAACCTATTGTGAGATAAAATGCAAGAACCAACTCTACGTGACCGCCTGATGAGCGGAGCGAAACGCTTCTTAGATCCCAGGCCTTTTCCTGTGCAATATATGCAGCACAGAAACCAACAAATTCAGCAGGCTCCTGAGCTGCCATCGGAAGAGTTATTTCAGGACATAGGACAAGACCCAGAATTCCAAAAAGCATCTTGGTTTGAGCAGACTGAGTTGCGAGACTATATGGCGAATCAGTTGATTGAGTCCCATGGGCTTAGTGGACGTGAGGCCTATTATGCCGGTGAGAAGTTTAAGCGTAGATTTAACGCTGAGTTCCGCCCTCGTGCTTATGAGCAGTTTAAAAACAATATGTATGATGCTTTTATGACGATTCCTAGAATCGGCGCAGAGATTGCTAAAGCTGGATGGGGAGTAATTGGATGGGCATCGGCTGGGCATGAAATAGCTCCTACATTTGCTAATCGTTCTTCTGAGGAGCAAGATAAAATTGATGGAGTTCTTAGTTGGATAGGAAATCAGCAAGAATTTTTAGATGATTTTATCAGAGAACGTACTCGTGGAGAAAATGCTGAGTTGTATGACTGGGTTGGTTACGGGATGCCAATAGGCGGAGCGGCAGGACTTGGATTGAGAGCCTTACAGCTCAGAGCTATGCCTTTTGCTAAGGGCCTGATAGAAAAGGCCTCAGCTACATTTACCAAATCTGCGGGATCAGCTGGGATTGGAGATGTTTTTATTCATACTGGTCTTGACAGAGTAATTGAGCCTATGGTGATGACCAGTGAGATGAGTAACGAGGCTAAGCAAATGACACTGGTGATGTCAACATTAGCATTAGGTCTAGGCTCAGCCATGTCTATTGAGCGCCAGGTAGATCATATCATTAGGAATCAGGTTTTCACTGGGGCTGCCGAAAGTATTGCTAAGAGAGGTATGAGAGCAGGCAGAGTAGTCCGTGACCCACTCCTGATGCGTTTACTGACCGAACCTCTAGAGGGAGACTTCCCTGGGATTACTAATAAAGGGATAACAATAGCTCAGGAAAACCAGCTTAACTGGAATACGCTTTTAGAAGCTCGTGGGGTTAGGTTGTTTGGCGACCCTGAGCTGGCGCAGATGAAGCATTACTACCAACAGCAAGAAGTTGTTGGAGCTATGCTTGAATCAAGATCAGGGTTGATCAGGACGCTTGACAGACTGCATACTGATACTGGTCGTTATGACGTGTTTGGCGCTAAGCGTGGCTCTGATAGGTCACCGACAGACCCTACACCCTTTGATGATTTTATTCCACTTAAGACTAAAGAAGAAGCTCTCGCGCGTGCTAATGAACTGGGTTTAGGACTTGACGAAATTCATCTGCTTCCCAACAAGGCCGGTTATTTAGTTGGGAGAAGAACTCTTGGCAGCGAGGAGTTAGAAGCTTTTGCTAGACTAGGTCAGATGAATGAGAATATTGTTGATGCTGTGAAGGAAATGGCTAAGCGTAGAAAAACACCTAGAGAAATAGGTGATGAGTTTAAGCTTCGTAAAAAAGATGGTTCGGAAGAATGGGCCACCAGAGTGGGAGCCGAGCAGGCTAGGAAGCGTGCTAAACAGGCTGACTATCTTGAAGTAGTTCAGAACGAAAAGGGATTTTTTGAAGTTAGAGGACTTCCTAGGGTGCGTGACCTTTCGTGGGATGACTATCCAGCCATTAGAGATTTCACATTTGGAAATGAGCCTGGCGTTCGTCGGTTGGATATAAATAACTTGGATGAACATAACGTTAGGCATAACCTTAAGGTTGCTCAGAGTAAGGTTCGTCCTGGGAATCCTTTTAACGAAAGAGAGTTTCAGGTTATTCGTGAGTTTGAAAACTTACTGGAGGTCATGACTCGTAAACCTCAGATGACTATGGAAGATACGTTTAAGCGAATTGATGAGCTGGCTGGTGCAGGTTTTATGAGTAAGGAGCAGGCCGGACTTTATAAACGAATCATGAGGATGGTTAGTAAAGACCCGGCGTTTGAAATATCTGTTCATGGCGGACCTGCTGGTGCTGAGGGAGCGTTTAGTGCACTTCATAATATGATGCTACTTAAGCATCCTAGACATTTCGGACATGAGATGGGTCACTATGTGTGGCATAGAGTGCTTAATAAACAACAGAGGTTAGATTATACTGAGATGGTTTGGAAGCACTACAACACACCAGAGGCTCGTGACAGGTTGTGGCCGGCACGTCAGAGAATGCTTGAAAGAGGACTGGGTGTCGAGGCTAAAGACTCAGTTACTGAAATGTTTGCTGAGAATGTTCAGCATTATTTGTTCTCTCACAGGATAACAGTTCCTGAGGCTAAGACTATGTTAGAGCATGTAGATCATACGCTTAAATGGATTTACAGGGCTTATAATAAAGAGAAAACCTTCCCTAATGAAATCAGAAGGTTTATGCATAGTGTGTTCAGATCACCTGATGTTGCTGAGCTTTCAGCCAGCCGGCCCCAAGAGTTAAGAGATTTCTTTTACCGCCACTGGTTGCACAAGGACGAGGCTGAATTCGGATTGGTGATTCAGCGAGCAGCTGAGAACAGAACTACCTATGATGAGTGGTTCGCTGGGGTTGTTAGAAATGGTGATGACGGGATGTCAGCGTTTGAAAGAAGTGCTGGTGATATTGAGTCGTTGTTAGATAACATTTGGGCTGATATTTTAAGATGGCATCATACAGGCGGCGTTGATCCTGGAAGTGTAGACGTTATGCTTCGGCGATTAGTGGAGATGTTTGATCCTCGTAATAAAGCAGCTATGCTGCAAAAGATTAAAGCTGGCAGAGGCAAACGTGTTCAGGCTAAATATGACCAAGGGGTTAATCCAGACGAGATGACCAGAAGGCTGCCTGGAGATATTGGAGATCATGACCAAGCAACACAAATGGCCAGGAGTCAGCGATCCAGAGCTATGGCAAAAACTGGTGAGGAGGCAGCTGAGGATGCAGCTGTTGAGCAGATCTATTATGCCGGTAAGCAGATGGTCAATGACCTTGGGACACTAGCTCATGCGTACAGATTGACTCATGAGGGTGGGAAGGTGTGGCCGACAGTTATGCGCCAGGCTGAGAAAATGTTTCTTAATGCCAGAGCTGAAAAAGCAGCCGAGCGTTCAGCTGATGCTCGACAGAGATGGATTGACGAAGAGATGGCTAGAAGGAAAGATCCAAACTATACGCGTGAAGATGGTGATGGTTGGAGTGACCCAGATAGTTGGTTAGACGAGAGTTTGTTAACAGCTTCTGGCAGAGAAGCGCTTGGGATTAGACTTAGGGTTTTTCCTCATGTGGTATCGTTTGGGCTCGGATTGAGATTTGACGATGAGAATGGAGTTGAAGTTCCTGGCGTTGGTAAAGTTACGTGGGATCCAGTTACGTGGATGAAGCGATTTGGGCCTGTGTTAAGTGGGTGGGATGTAGCTAGAAGGCCGCTAATCAGGCAGGCCAGAGCATCCCGTTCCAACTTGTGGAAGCGTATTAGTGATCATGCACCTGAATGGGCTGAGTATCAACAGGAACGTTGGAAGAGAATCTATCGAAATCCATTTTTCAGGGCGTTTCATCCAAGGGAAATGTTAGAAGGCGATCTGGCCAAGGTCCATATGGAAGCTCCTAAGGCTGAAATCAGAATTATGGGGAGGTTTAGTAGACTAGCCAACGAGATTAATAAGAACTTTACGCCTGAAGAACAGCGAATGATTAGTGAGCTGATTACTCGTGATGGCAGTATTGACTCGTCAATAGCTTCTAGAGCTGTTATAGA
>SKWQ01000243.1 GCA_007128855.1 Balneolales bacterium | reverse complement strand
GGTCCTGGTCGAGCACCACCTGCATCTCGCGTACCTGTCCGCCGGCCACTTCCACCCCGCCGACCCCGTGGATCGACTGGATCTGGGGCGCCAGCTCGTTTTCCAGCCAGTCGCGCACTTCAATGGGCGAACGGACCGTGGAACTGAATCCGGCTTCAAACACCGGATCCTGCGCCGGATCGAATTTATAGAGCCGCGGCGGCTCGATATCGGATGGCATCTGGGTGCGCGCCAGCTCCAGGTTCCGCGAGGCATCCTGCAGCGCCAGGTCGATGTTCGTACCGTATTCAAAGACCAGGTTGACGTTGGTGCGTCCCTCGGAGGCGCGGCTGGAGATCTCGATCAGATTTTCGGTGGATGCGAGGTTGCGCTCCAGCACCCGGGTGATCTGCCGCTCCATCACCTCTGGCGGCGTGCCGGGATAGTTGACCGTGGCCCGGATCGTCGGATAGTTGATTTCCGGGAGCAGGTCGAGCGGCAGGCGGTCGAAGAAAAAGAACCCGAGCACGATGATCACCGATGTGATCGCCAGGGTCCCGACCGGACGCCGGATGGCCCCGCTGGAGATGCCGCGATGGTGCTCTTGTCCGTTGGATGACGTTTTGCCGTCCGTTTTTATGTCGCCGGATATGTTTTTATTGGATTTCATCTGGACGTCAGGCCGTTATCCATGGTAGCCGGCATCCCGTCCTCACGCTCCCCGACCCAGCGGGTCACGCGCACATGGAGGTCTGTCTGAAGGTTGGTGGGATTGGCACCGACCACCACGTCGCCGGCCTCCAGTCCGGCCGTGATTTCGGTCCAGTTCCTGCGGGAAATGCCGGTTTCGACATCCCTGCGCTTCAGCTCATCGTTCTCATCGATGATGTAGACAAACGATTCCTCCCTGCCCGATGCCAGCAGCGATTCACTGGGCACGGTGAGCACGTCCGGACGGTGATCCGTGGTGAGCCGCACCCTGGCCAGGTATCCCGGACGGATGTGCACATTGCCGTCACCCTGGTCGATTCCCACCTCCACCGTAATCAGTCGGCTTTCGTCTTCGGCGGCCGGAAAGATGCGTCGGATGGTCCCGCTGAATTCCCGCCCGGAAAACGCATCGATGCGGATGGCGACCGAATCACCCCGCTCCAGCTGCACCACGTCCCGCTCCGCCACGCCGATTCGCGCAACCAGGGTGGATACGTCCGCTAGCCGGAAAAGCCGTTCATTGGAGGATACCGCATCCCCCGATTCCACAAATTTTGTCGTGATCACGCCATCTATATGGGCGCGTACTTCACCCAATCCGACACGGGTCTGCCACAGATCCACCTCGCTTTGCGCCACCTGCTTTTCGGTCCGCGCCTCCTCATATGCCGCAGCCGATTCCGCATCGCGCTCGCGCAGTTCACGGATCCGCTGGTAGCGGGCCTGCGCATGACTCAGCAGAGCTTCCGCACGGCGCAGTTCGGCGGTCTCCTCTTCCACATCCAGCCGTGCCAGCAGATCGCCCGTACGGACCGCATCCCCCTCCTGCACATGCCGTTCGGTAAGGAGTCCGCTCATGCGGGCGGAAATATGGCTCACCGCGACCGGCTCGATTTTTGAGGATACCGAGATGTGCCGGGACAAATCCATCGGTTCCAGACGGTAACCGGCTACCGGCGTCGCTGAAGGTCCACTCCCCTCAGATTCACCAGAGCCATCGGAACAAGACTGGAGCAATCCGGCCACAAGCACCATTGCAAGCACCAGATTCAAAGTTCGGTTCATACACTATTATTGCGTAAAAATTGGCAGGCTGATTTGTGCAACCACAAAGTCATCCATCATTTAATACTGCCATGATAAAATTTTGTTCATGCTGTTTGTAACGACCACGTCAGGGTCATCGTGCCGTTCCGCTTGTAAAAGTTTGTATCCTTATAACCACCGTCGTAAAAAAAACAGGAATTCAATTTTGGTTTTTCGTAATTTTTTCGGTTGAAGCATATCCTCCCGGATGCCCTGCATCACCCGATGCAACCAAGGACTGTACCACAATGAATATCACAGGGTCCGGAGGCGATCACTACTTATTATTTCAAATCACAAACGGATCATGATTATGGCTGAATATCGTGTTGGTGTACTCGGTGCCACTGGAACTGTTGGACAGAAATTCATTCACCTGCTGCGCAATCACCCCTGGTTTCAGGTGACGGCACTCGGTGCTTCGGAACGGAGTGCCGGTAAAAAGTACCGGGATGCGACCAACTGGACCGAGTCGACCGAGATGCCGGATGATATCGCGGAAATGACTGTCGTCCCATGTGAACCTGGGCGGATGGATGTGGATTTTGTCTTTTCCGGGCTGGATGCGGCCATCGCCGGCGACATCGAAAAAGCTTTCGCCGAAGCCGGTAAACCGGTGATCACCAACGCGCGGGTCTACCGCCAGCACGATACGGTACCCCTGATGGTGCCCGAGGTGAACCCTGACCACATCGAACTGATCAAGGAGCAGGAATTCGATCCGAAGGGCCGCGGCTTCATCGTGACCAACCCGAACTGCGTCTGCATCCCCCTGACACTGGCCCTCAAGCCGATCTGGGATGCCTTTGGCGTGGAATCGATTATCCTTACCTCGATGCAGGCCGTATCGGGGGCCGGATATCCGGGTGTACCCAGTCTCGACATCCTGGGCAACATCGTGCCCTACATCGGCGGCGAGGAAGAGAAAATTGCCCTTGAACCGATGAAACTGCTCGGCAAGCTGGAAAACAAGCGGGTAACTTTTGCCGATTTCCCCATCCAGGCAACCGCTAACAGGGTCCCTGTCATTGACGGCCATCTGCTCTCGGTCACGGCCAAACTGAAAAACTATCCGGGCAACATCGAAAAAGTGAAGGAGACGGTCCGTAACTGGAAGAGCCCCATCGCCGACCTGAATCTTCCTTCGGCCCCGCTCAAGTCCGTCCGCCTTTACGACGATCCCCGCTATCCGCAACCGCGTCATCACGCCCTTGCTGAGAACGGATTGCAGGTGGGCATGGGTCGGCTCAGAGAGTCAAAAGTCATGGATATTGCCTTTACAGCATTGGGACACAATACCATACGGGGTGCGGCCGGATGCTCGATCCTCAACGCGGAGCTGCTTCACGCCAAGGGGTATCTGAGGCGGTAACTGCTGCCTTTTAACCGGACTGTACCTCCCTCTCTGAATATTAAAGTTCTCATATTTTTCGAAAAAAGCGCTTTTAGTATTGCGCGGTAAAAAAACTCTTACTAAGTTCCTCTTGACCTTCAGATAAGATAATATTTCCAAGAGGTGTCGTTCTGTGATTTCTGAGTAAGGATTCGACTTTTAGATTATCTGTATAACCGAACAGATTAACACCAACCGATCTATTCATTGGGAAAGTCGTGAAGGCGCATTTCTACAGTCCTATGGGGTTGCGGGGTGACCACCTCGTAACCCTATTAATTCACAGCAACGCAGCTCCGGGACCATTTTGCATACGCAAGTCCCGTTTCCGCCCTGCATCATCTCCCCGGGGATTATTCCTGATAATACTGGCTTTATGCTCACTGCCGGCACACCCGTTCCCGGCAGCGGCTCAAACGGCGTCGGAAACTGCTCCGCCTCTGTTCCAGACTGATTTTTCCGGCGTGCAGCTTGCCGATGACTGGCAAGGCGACATCGGCTACTTCCAGACTGTACAGGGGAGTGAACCGGGCATGCTTCGGCTCAATGCTCCGCCGGACCGGGGCTCGGCGCATCTGTCGACCCGCCAATCTTTTCATGCCGTTCGCTGGGAATGGTACATCCGGCAGTCCTTCGCTCCCTCAAACAACAACAGGGCTTTTGTTTTCCTCAACGAGGCAACCGGCGAGCTGGACGATCAGCCGACCGGAATGGCAATCCGGACAGGCGAAAACGGCACACCCAAACATTTCCGACTTTTTCACTTCGACCGTGGATCTGCTTCCGGGGAGTGGCTGAAAAGCGATGTCGAAATCCAACCCGATACCGGCTACCGGATCCGGCTGCTCCGGACTCCGGACCGCCAGCTGCACCTGTACGTTGCGGAGGGCCGGTCACGGACTCCCCTGCTGCAGTCCGATACGGCAGAACTGCCGGAATCGTTTGAGTCTGAAGGGCATTTGGGGTTCCTCACACGATACACAGCAACCCGCAGCAACCAGTTTTTTTTCAGTGATGTGCTGATTGCAGATCATCTGCCCTATCCACGGATTTCTGAACTCGTAATTTCCTCTGTTCAGGAAGCCTCCCTTCCATACCAGCTTCCATGGCAGGGATCCGGACATGAAATCATCCTCACAGTGACATTCGAGGTTCCGCC
>SKWQ01000027.1 GCA_007128855.1 Balneolales bacterium | reverse complement strand
CCATCCAGCGGGAAAATGGGGAGCAGGTTGAATCCGCACAGCAACAGGTTCATGTAGAAGACGAACTGCAGCACCAGGAAGGCCTCGTAGTTCGCGGGCCGGACGTACTCGGCGGCGGCCCAGGCAATCCCGGCAAAAATGAGGGAGGCCAGCGGTCCGGCCAGGGCAATGATCAGCTCCTCCACCGGTCGCACCGGGCGCTGTTTCAGCTCGGCCATGCCGCCGAACAGGTACAGGTGGATCCGCTCGAGCGGCAGTTTGAGCCATCGCGCGGCCAGCGCATGCCCGTATTCATGGAAAAAGATGGATAGCGTCAGGAAGATCGAGGAGGTCACGCCCATCGCCCAGTAAACCCAGTTCGTATGGGTGAACATGATCTGCGGAAAATAGCGTTCGCTCAGCACCCACGCCATGAAGATGACGACCAGCGGAAGCAACGGGTCGATGGTGATGCGCATCCCGCTGAACGTGATCCCGAACCTTGATAGACCTGTATGTTCCTGACTGTGCACTTGTAGGTACTTATTTCCTTGAAAACCAACGTTTTTCCTTCCTGATGTCCTTCAGGACCACCCCGGCCGCATTGTAGCCGGCTGCGGCAAACACCCCGCCACCCGGATGGCACGATGCACTGGCAAGATACAGATTCCGGACCGGAGTCTTGTACTGGCTCAGCTCCGGAGTCGGACGGAACATGAACATCTGGTCGATGGTCATCTCCACGTGCATCACGTTGCCGTTGAGCAGCCCGTGTTTCTGTTCGATGTCGACCGGCGACTGAATGTACCAGTCAATGCGCTTGCCCTTCAGATTCGGGGCGTATTCGGTGGCCACATCGTAGATTTTCTGCGCCTCCCGCTCGCGGATATCCTCCCAGCGCACACCCCCGGCCAGCTTGTAGGGGTGCCATTGCGCCCAGAGATACAGCAGATGCTTGCCTGCGGGGGCGAGCGACGGATCGATCTTGGTGAAGGTCATGGCCAGGACGGACGGCTTCTCCGGCGGACGGCCGGCGATGTAGTCACCGATGGACGCGTTCATGTATTCGCGGGACGGCACCAGAAGCTGCAGACCGTTGTGGATGTGGGGGTCGTCCGGACACGCCTCGTAGCGCGGCAGCTCTTCCACGGCGCAGCGGATCACCATGCCGAAGCCGTTGCCCGTGTTGATATCCCCGACGCGCTTGAAAAGCGTCGGGGAGAGATGTTCCGGGCCCACCATCTGCAGCATCGTGGTCTTTACGTGAGCATTTGAAATAACCCGGCGGGCAGGCAGCTCGCGCCCGGATGCCAGCCGGACCCCCACCGCACGGGCGCCGTCCCCCGTACCGGTGATCATGATCTTGTCGACCGGCTCGTTGCTCAGTACCTCGCCGCCATGCGCCTGAAGCATGCGGATCATCGCCTGTGTCAGCATCCCGCTGCCGCCTCTCGGACGCTTGCCGCCACTCTCGTGCAGCATGGCCTGCCAGCCGACGAAATCGGCCGAGGCGGACTGGTCGGGGGGCGGACCCGATTGCGCGGCAAACCAGAGCAGCGCCGTTTTTACCGACTCGCTTTCAAAAAACTCTTCCACCACCTGTCCGTAGCTGCTCATCATACGGCGGACGCCATCGGCCTGCTCGCCCTTTTTGAACATGGCCCCACCGCGCAGCTGTCCGCCAGACATGGCCCGGAACAACCGGAACGGTGCCGGCGGGACCAGGAACGCCGACAGCACCCCCTGGTTCACCCGTTTCCAGTAATCGATGAAATCGCGGTAAGCGGCCGCATCCCCCGGCGAGACCTTCGCTATGGACTCCATGGTCTGCTCCACTGACCGGTGGAAATGGATTACGCCACCGCCCGGTACCGGGTACGACATGAACGGGTCCATTTCGATGTACTCAAGTCCGTATTTCTCCAGTTCCAGATCGGCGATTACCGGTGTCTGGTGGATCATGAAGTGCGCCGAGGACCCCACATCGATGCGATATCCGTCGGGCGCCTCCGGGGAATGGAACATCGGTTCGGTGCAGACCGCCCCGCCCAACGTCTCTCGCCGTTCGATCACGCATACTTTCTGTCCGGCCCTGGCCAGGTAACACGCCGCTGTCAGTCCGTTGTGCCCCGATCCGATCACTATCACGTCATGCATGGTTCTGTTCTCCTCTTGTGTGCCCGATGATACTGCAACTTTTTCAGGATGATTCCGTACAGCAACGATGTTGCTGTGTATCCAATTTCACGGTTTCATGATAAACACAATTTATGAGTTTTGTTTGATTCAAAAATCGTAATTTAACCCCCTTCATTATCCATTTATTTCATTGATCATGGGCTTTATTAAATCCTTCCTGGCATCGCTCCTGGCGATATTCGTGTCTCTGTTCCTGCTTTTCATCTTTGTCCTGATCCTGGTGGTCTCCTCCTCGCGCGAGAGTGAGCCGTTTGTCCGGGACGGTACCATTCTTGAAGTGAGGATGGGCAACACCCTGATGGAGCTTCCGCCAAGCGATCCGTTAACCATGCTTTTCATGGATCCCTCTCGGGAGCCCGTGACCCTCCGCGGACTGCGCGCAAACCTTGAAAAAGCGGCGGCCGATGACCGGATCGAAGGCGTCTGGTTCAAGATGAACAACATTTCGGCCCCGTGGACCAACCTCATCTCCCTTCGCGACGAAATGATCGCCTTCCGGGAGGAATCAGGCAAGTTCATCTATGTCTCCACCGACGACATCGGCTTCAACGAGCAGAGTTACTTCCTCGCAACAGCCGCCGACTCCATCTTCTCCCCTCCCGAAACCTTCTTTGAATTCGACGGGTTCTTCATCCAGGCCGCCTTCTTCATGGACCTTCTGGACAAAATCGGGGTGGAAGCCGAGGTCTTCAGGGCCGGTGAATACAAAAGTGCCGTGGAGCCGTTCTTCCGCCGGGATCTCTCCGATGAGAACGAAGAGCAGCTTCAGGCAATCATCGATAACGTCGCCGACACGTTCCTGGCTGCCGTCAGCGAACGCACCGGGATGTCGCGCGAAGAGCTGGACAATCTCCTGAACGAAAGTCCCATACTGACTTCCAGGGGCGCATACGAGGCCGGCCTGGTCGACCTGCTGACCTATCCGGATGACGTCGAACAACGCATCGAAAACCGCGTCATCGAAAACGGCAACAAGGAACTGCGCACCATCACCTACCAGCGATACAACCGCGTCAAGAAATCCACTGCCGGCGTCAAGGAGACAAGCACCAAAGACAAGATCGCCCTGATCTACGCCTCAGGAAACATCATGCCCGAATTTGAATCGGAATCCATTTTCCCTGGCAGTGATGACAACATCACCTACCGCAACTTCAGCAAGAGTCTGGAAGACGCCCTGGAAGATGACAACGTGAAAGCCATCGTACTCCGGATCACCAGTCCCGGAGGCGCCGGGTCCACCTCCGACCTGATCTGGAACAAGATCCGCGAGGCCTCCCATGAAAAGCCGATCATCGCCTCCATGGGCTCCGTTGCCGCAAGCGGCGGATACTACATTGCCATGGCTGCCGATACCATTGTCGCCTCCTCACAGACCATTACCGGCTCCATCGGAGTCTTCGGTCTTGTCATGAACATGCAGGAGCTGTTCAACGACAAACTCGGCATCCACTTCGATGCGGTCACCTCCCACGACCACTCGCTCTGGATCTCACCCGACAAGCCGATGAGTGAAGCCGCACGCCGCCATTACCAGGAATTCGTAGACAATTTCTACGAGGTATTCCTTGAAAGGGTGGCCCTCAGCCGTGACATGACCGTCGACGAGGTAGCCGAAGTTGCCGGCGGACGGGTGTGGACCGGCATCCAGGCACATGAGGTGGGACTGGTGGATGTCGTTGGTGAACTTCCTGCAGCAATGGCCATCGCTGCCGAAAAAGCGGGCATTGAAGAGTACCAGATCGAGATCTATCCGAAACCCAAGTCCATCTTCGACCTGTTCTCCGGCTCCGCCCAGGCCCAGGTCCGGAAAATCTTCCAGCCCCAGCTGAAAGAACTTGAATATCTCGATCCAATGATCCAAATTCTTACCCATGATTCACGTGCGGTCATCGCCCGCATTCCCTTTGATCACAAGATCTACTGATTATTCACCATAAACCCAATCCTTTTCCATGGAGATAGGCAATTTCCGGCTGGAACAGCTGAGCGAAGGTATTTTTGAAGTATCATCGGCAGGTTCCATCCGGAAAGTGATGGATCATCACGAAAAGGAGACCCAAAAAGAGACCCTGACGCGTGTGGGGCTCGATCCCGTGCTCATCGACACGGGATCGACACGCGTGTTGCTGGATGCCGGACTCGGTATCGGGCTGGACCGCAGCGAACCGGATCCGGATACCTCCAACATCGTCACCAACCTGGATATTTTCGGGTACCGGCCGGAGGATATCGACGTGGTGATCCTGAGCCACCTGCATTACGACCATGCGGCGGGGCTCAGTTTTACTGCCGGGACAGGTGACGTCACCGCAACGCTCCCGAATGCACGTATCTATGTGCAAAAACGGGAGTGGGATTCGGCTATTCAAAGTCTGGCAACGCCCCCGGACGCCCACGGAATGGGATACGAACCCGACGACCTCTACCGGCTGATGGCTGATGGACGATTCGTGCTTCTGGACGATGAGCTGAAGGAGATCGTCCCGGGGATCACCGTAATCCGTACAGGCGGACATACGCCCGGTCACCAGGTCACACGCATACGGCAAAACAACCGCACCGCCTACTTTTGCGGCGACCTTATCCCCAACGAAGTTTACCTGAACCGGTTCGCGGTCGGAAAAATTGACACCGACCAGGTAAAAGCCAGGAAAGCACGGATGCTGCTTATGCAGCAGGCATGGCGCGACAAGGCAACACTATTGTTCTACCACTCCGTCTACCGCAAGGCCGGGATGATCGTCCGGGATAAAAACCGTGGATTCGTGCTGAAGAAAGGGTAGGCAAAGGAAGTCTGATCCGGCTGCTGATGGGACCGGACTACTGGTTCATGGACAGCAGGAAATCCTTGTTGTCCTTCGTCCCCTTCATCTTGTCGAGCAGAAATTCCATCGCCTCCTGCGTGGTCATGGTCGTCAGGTAACGGCGCAGCAGCACCACCTTCTCCCTTTCGGCCTCCTCGACCAGCAAGTCCTCACGTCGCGTACCACTGCGGAATATGTCGATCGACGGAAAGACCCGGCGCTCGGACAGTCTGCGGTCCAGCACCAGCTCCATGTTGCCCGTTCCCTTGAACTCCTCGAAGATGACATCGTCCATGCGTGAGCCGGTATCCACCAGAGCGGTGGCCACGATGGTCAGGCTGCCTCCGTCTTCGATGTTGCGCGCCGAGCTGAAAAGTTTTCTCGGCTTTTTGAGCGCTTCGGCATCCACACCGCCGGACATGGTGCGGCCCGTATTGGAACAGATGTTGTAGGCACGGGCCAGGCGCGTGATCGAGTCCATGAGCACCAGCACATCGTGGCCGCTTTCGACCATCCGCTTGGCCTTCTCGAAGACGATTTCCGCCAGGTTGATGTGGTTTTCAGGTTTCTGGTCGAACGTGGAGGCCAGCACCTCGGCATCTACCACATTGCGCTCCATCTCCGTCACCTCTTCCGGACGCTCATCCACCAGCAGAATGATGATCTTCGTCTTAGGATAATTGGTCGATACGGCGTTGGCGATATTGCGAAGGATGGTCGTTTTTCCCGTCTTCGGCTGGGCAACGATCACTCCCCGCTGCCCTTTTCCGATCGGTGAGAACAGGTCGATCAGACGCGTCGTATACTCTGACGACTTGTATTCCAGCACGTACCGGCTGTCCGGATAGACCGGGAGCAGGTCGTCAAAATCCTTTCGGGAATCCATGTCCCGCGGGATGCGGCCGTTGACCCCATCCACCCGAAGCAGTGCAAAATAGCGCTCGCCTATCTTGGGCGGACGGATCACGCCGATGACGCTGTCGCCCTGCTTCAGTGCGAAGCGTTTGATCTGCGACGGGGAGACGTAGATATCGTCCGGGCTGGCCGTGTAGTGATAATTGGCGGAGCGAAGGAAGCCGTATCCGTCCGGCAGGATCTCAAGGGTCCCCTCGTTGATCAGGTAGCCGCCGAGCTGTTCTTCGATTTCCTTCAGGCGTCCCTCGAGGGTCTCGGCATTGGACTCGGGAAGTCCATCGTGTACGTTCTGCTTTTTATTATCGTGCGGGGACGGAACCGGATCGCTTTCCCTCTCAGGCTCGGGCGACGTTCTTGCACCCCGGGTCCGACCGCCCGTCTTGCCCCGGACATTGCCGGGACCATCTTTTCTCTTACCGGCTTTGGCTGCTGACGGACTTGCAGGACCCGCCGGCTCATCCGCATCTGACGCCTCCGGCGGAATGCCCTCCTTCCTGTGATCAGAAGCCGCAGGTCGGCCGGGCTTCCTGTTTTCCATCCCCGTGATTGAGGGCTTTTTCTTGTCAGTTGCCCCAGCTTCGCTCCTGTCATCCCTGGCCGGAACGTGCCTGAGCGCCCTTTCGGTTTTTTCGTAGACTGCCGGTAGGTCGCGGTCGCCTGATGGCTTGCTTCTGCGGACACTCCCCTCATCGGGGCTTTCGGAAACAGGTTTTTTCCCTTGCTGGTCCGAAACGGTTGATTTCTTGTATTTACTCAGATCTTTTTTGCGGTACAGGCTTTCCCTGACACCTGCCGGCTCTTCATCCACATGCCCGAAGAGATCCGGCCCTTTGGAAGGACGGGATGTCTCCTCTTCCGGTTTCGGCTCCTGATCGAAATCCGCAAGCGACTCTGCCTGCTCGCTGGCGATTTCCCGCAACCTGTCTACCAGGGTCTGCTTGCGGATCCCGGTTACCCGTTTGAGGCCCGTCTGCTTGGCAATGTCCTGTAATTCTTTGAGTGTTTTATCTTCGAGGTTATCCAAATCTTTCAAAACTGATACAACTTAATGGATGTTGTTTTTTTCACGTCACAATCCGCCATGTACAGCAGCTTGCATACGCTACATTGAGGCCAGGCAAATATCCGTAATTTTCGGATGCTATTACCCGATGCTGTTGATAGAGGTGTAAATCACAATGATCGGAGAAAGGGGACAGCTAGTCGGCCTTGATGATGCGAGAAATCCATCTTTTGACCACACCGTAAAAGTAAAAACTTCCAGTGAAAATTACTACTTCTTTGGTTAATCCGGCAAAGATTTCCGTTATCCGGTCTTCGTTGGGGGGCAGGCTCTGTATGTTGGCTAAATAAGGCGTAATCTGTGCGTTATCTGCCGCCCTCTCCGTCTCCATTCTATAATAGTAGTTTTTTGCAAAAACCGAAAACGGTTCGAGCATTTTTTTTTGTGCCTTGTCTTTCATCAGACTCATGACCATAACGGGCGGATGGTCCCATTCTTGCCTTCGGATCGTATTCAACAGCTCTCTTACCGCCTCCGGATTGTGCGCCCCGTCGAAATACCACTGCAGTTCCGGGTGCAGCCGCTCGAACCGGGCCCGCAGCAGCCCGCTCCTCCCCGCACCGGCAAAGGCATTGATGAAACCGGTGTCGGATACCGGAAAACGGTTTTCAAGCTGTCTGACTGTAAGCCGCGCGGCCGCCACGTTCCAGCGATGAACGGGCGCTGTCAGGTCGGAAGGGATCACGAGCTTTTTACCGGCCTCGGTCAGGTGGTATTCCGATCCCGGGTTCCCATTCCGGCGCCGAAAACGATGGTGCGGGGCTAGCGAACGGACATCCATCACTTCGGATCCCGACTCCCGGGCCATATCCAGCAGGACCCTACGGGCGGAAACCGGCATCCTGCCGAGTACGAGCGGCCGTCCGGGCTTGATGATCCCCCCCTTCTCCCGCGCAATCACGGGCAGCGTGCTGCCAAGGAAATTCTGATGATCATGGGCAACGGAGGTGATCACCGAGACTTCGGGGAGGACGATGTTGGTGGCGTCCAGCCGTCCGCCAAGTCCGGTTTCCAGGATGGCGATGTCCACCTTCTGGTCGGCAAACCACCAGTACGCCGCCGCGGTCGTGATCTCGAAATAGCTCAGGTCAACCTTTTGCAACTCCTCGCCATAGGTCCTGAAAAAACGGAACAACGCTTCTTCGGGGATGGGCCGGCGGTTGATACGGATGCGCTCGCTGACATGCTCAAGATGGGGTGAGGTGTACAGGCCGCAAGTATACCCCGCCTGTTCATACACCAAAGCCAGCATCGCACTTACGCTCCCCTTTCCATTGGTTCCGGCAATGTGGACGCAGGGTACGCCATCCTGCGGATCGCCCATGCTCTTGCAGAACGCGCGGATCCGGTCCAGCCCAAGCCGGGCGGCCACGGCACCGTGGACCTGGAACGAAGGGAGCGAATCCAGGTAGCGATGCACATCGGAAGGTGAGTGAAAGTATGATTTCGGCATTATTCCAGTGATAGCGTGCCCTCGGTTATGGAAGTATTCAGCACTTTTGAAGTGATAGCGTGCCCTCGAATATCGTATATTGCAGCGAAAGAAACAGGCTATTGCCGTCCAAAATTCCAGAATTATTTGCCAAAGACCAACCGCACATCCACCATGTACACCTCCCTGGTCCGCCCCCTGCTGTTTCAGCTGGATCCCGAAAATGCACATAACGTTGCCACCCGGCTCGGAACGGCCTTCTGCCGGCTGCCCGCCGCAGGCCAACGCCTGGTACACAGGCACGACGGAAGATGGCCGCAGCTGGAACAGGGCTTTTTGGGCCTTCGGTTCCGTAACCCCGTGGGCATGGCCGCCGGGTTCGACAAGAATGCCGGCTATGCCGGACTGCTTCGGTTCATGGGATTCGGGTATGCAGAGTATGGAAGCATCACCGCCCTGCCATCCCGGGGAAACCCGAAACCCCGGCTTTTCCGGCTGAAAAAGGACCGGGCCCTGATCAACCGGATGGGTCTGAACAACGATGGGGCGCAATCGGTCTGCAGACGCATTCAGGAATTGAAGACGGCCGACCCGGACCTTTTTGACGGATTTCCCTGCGGCATCAATATCGCAAAAACGCACGATCCCGGCATCACGGGCGATGACGCCATCCGCGATTACGTCTCAAGCTATGCTGCTGCCCGGTCGGCGGCAGATTACATCACCCTGAACATCTCGTGTCCGAATACCCGTGAGGGCAAGACATTTGAGGATGAGGACGCACTGAGTGAGCTGCTTGATGCCATCTTCGAAATCCGATCCAAAGAGGATCCGCCTCTGCTGGTCAAATTCTCACCTGACACCGATACACGGACGTCAGACGGACTCCTTGCCGTTTGCGAGGATCGCGCCGTGCAAGGCTATGTCCTCACCAATACCAGTGCGAAACGGGAGGGCCTCCGCACAGCAAGGGATGAACTGGACCGTATCGGTACGGGCGGACTCAGCGGGGCGCCGCTCTTTTCCGGCACGTTGAACCGGGTATCCCAGCTGCGCAGCCAGTTGCCGGCCGGGCGCGTATTGATTGCCTGCGGCGGGCTGGATTCCCCTGAAAAAGCGTTGCAGCTCATATCGGCGGGTGCCGATCTGCTGCAACTGTACACGGGACTGGTATACCAGGGACCGGCATGTATTGCCCGGATCAACGATGAACTGGTCCGAAAGATGTACGATCTTGGAATACCTTCACTCTCGAACTGGCCGCGCAACGCCCCGTGAGCCGGGCAACAACTCCGGTCCTAGTCTTCGTAATCGAAGGCAATCGTATATTCACACTCGGCCTGCACCGGCACCCCGGTGAATTCAGGCACGGAAAGCATCATGGATTGCTCCACGGCTTCCAGCAGCCCCGTCATGATCCCAATCCCATCATCCTCTTCGGTGGTGTGCACCTCAGAGACTGAACCATCCTTGCCGATGAGCACACGGATGACGACCTCGCCGCTTATCTGGTGTTCATTGATTACATCCCGGAACCCGCTGTCCGTGATGAATCCATCCACGCCGCCCTGAATGACCGGGGTCTCATCCAGTTCATTGCATGGGTAGATGCGATCGGTATCCACCAGCAAGGCACGCACCCTGTCTACATCGATCTCCTCTGCCAGGGCATTCACCACCCGGCTTCTCGGAAAATCGGAATATTCGTTCCTGAGCGTGATGAGCACCACCCGGGCACTGTCCCATAACGCACCTTCGTACGGGAACAGATCGGAATAGTCGGGATCGGGCAACGGTTTTTCAACGATCTCCTGAAGGTGGGTCCTCATCGTTTTCGTTTCCGGTTCACTATCCGGCTCCGCATCGGCTGTTTCCGGTTCCGTGACTGCTTCCGTTTCCGGCTCCGCATCAGCTGTTTCCGGCTCCGCATCAGTTTCCGTTTCCGGTTCCGTGACAGCATCCGTTTCCGGCTGCCGTGCCGGCTCCGCATCGGCATCCGGTTCCAGGTCTCGTGCGGCATCAGATTGGTCGGCCTGCTCTTCATCGTGCTCCAACTCAGGAACAGCATCCGTTTCGGGCTCCGCATCAGCAGTTTCCGGCTCCGCATCAACATCCGGTAACTGCACCGGCTCATCCGGCTCTGCAGCATCCCGATAATCCTCTTGCCCGGACTCCGGCTCTGAATCTTCCTGAGGCAGGACGGCATCCAATCTTTTTTCATCCAGCCTGACCGTCACGGCCATATAGGCAGAATCGGCCAACAGGGCACGCACAGAATCCCGGAAAACCTCATACTCGTTCCGCTCCTGCTCCCAGATATACCGGACGGTTGCCAGGTCATTGATTCTGTAGGCATACTGGGGATCCTCCCGGGCGGCCTCAATGTAATCCAGCACAGCCCGGTAGAGCGCCTGCGGGGCATGTTCGGACTCAGGATATGTTCCGGCGAACCTGCGCAACTCCCCGGCCCGGTTTTCGGCCTGGCTCATGGCAACAATTTCATTAAATGCCATGGAGATGCTGTCTTCCCGGGTCATCACGTAATCCTCGCGCACAAAGTCCAGGTTGTACCTGCCCGCCATCCGTTCAGCATAGATCGTTTGCGGATAAAAATCCACCAGCTGCATGGCGTACTGAATGGCCTGAGTGGTATCTCCGGCAGAATGATACAGTTCCGATAGGGAGTAAATCGCTTGCGGGGCAAGCTCCGAGTCCGGAAAACGGCTCATAACGCGCCGGTAATAGCGGGCAGCGCTGTCTGGCATGGCCAGCGAAGTGAAAAAGACATTTCCGATCTCATACTCATGGGAAGCGATCATCCTGCGGGTCTCTGCCTGCTCTTCCGGTGAAAAGGGGATCCCTGAGAGATCGATTTCAACCATCTGCTGCTGAGGTGCTATGGCCTGTTCGATGGCCTGGTCCACATCGTCGATCTGCTCGCCTTCCTCCTCGAACTGACGGACAATGTTGACCCTCACCGCCTCCATCCGACGCCAGTCATCCACCAGGGGCCTCGCACCCCAAAAGGCCTGGAATGCCTGCCGGTTTTGCATCATCAGCTGCTGGTTCTTGTGGTTGAGGAACCCGTTATCGGTGTCTTCATCGGCCTGGGTCCCCATCTCCTCCATGTCGGCGACGGTCACCATCTGCTGACGCCGCTGCTCCCTTTCCTGCTGCTCGATTTCTGCCAGCTTCTGTTCCCGCACTTCCGCAATGACCGAATCGAACTCCGCCTCGGACAACTGTCCCAGCCATAGCAGGCTGTCCAGCCGGTAAACCTCGCCCTGCAGACGCGAATATTCACCATAGGAACGGGACATCAGATCGGCATCAAATGTTTCAGGAAGCCGCTCCGGATTGTTGCCCTGGCGTGATGACGAGTCGAAATAGGCAGCAGTGAGGTTGAAATCCAGGTAAAAGTCCCGATAGATTTCAGCCATCCCATAAAAGATCAATGCCTGGGTTTCCCTGGCAGGTGGATTGTTGCGTCGGCGAAGCACCTGCTCATACCTTTGTTTGGCGGCCGTGTACCGCTCCATGTCGTGCATGGTACGGGCAATCTCATATTCGATGGCAGCGATGTAATTGAAGTGCCGGTCATCACGGCTCATCGAAGAAAAATGCTCATAAGCCCATTCCAGATCTCCGCGCTTACGCGCTACGATGCCCATCTTCAGCTCCGCATAATAGATCAGGTCGTAATTCGGGTTGGATTGGTGGGTTGCCCTGTCGTAGGCTGCAAACGCCTCGTCATAGTACCCAAGCGATTCAAGAAGCTGTCCGTAAAGGAAGTAGGCACGCATCTCCAGCCGCCTGCTGCGAATGTTCGGCAGCGCCTCTGCGATGTACTCAACCGCTTCCTCGTACTCCCCGCGCGCCACCAGGAGCTGTGCAATGATCAGGCGGACATCGGCTTCTACACGCCGGTCCCATTCAAATTCGGTGGAAAAGAGCCGTGACTGGATATAGTTGACGCCCTCCACATAGTTCTCAAGTTCCAGGGCCGACCGTCCGCGCCAGAAAATGGCCTCCTGCCGCAGCATCGGATCCGAGGTGGTGGCCAGGAGCTCAACAAATTTCTGATCGGCGGAAAAGTAACGCTGCTGATAGAAATAGGATTTCCCGATCATCATAATGGAGTTGTCCACCCAGCGGGAGCGCGGATGGAACCGGATCACATCGCCGCTTTTCTCTGCAGCATGCTCAAAATCGCTGAGTCCGGCCCGGCGGGGCGTAGGGTGCACCCGTATGGGCCGCTCCGGATTGATCGTGATTTCCTGCTGGTTCTGCAGTTCCACACCCCTCTCGTAGCTTGTTTTCGCATTGTAGTAGGTGTTGAAATAGGCATTGAAATCACGCCAGGAATTCTTGACCCCCGTGCAGCCCTGGACCAGCAATGGCAAAACGATTAAAAATATGATAAACCGGATACTGCGTGACATAGTTGACTGGGCTACCCGCTGCTGTCGATAAGAATTTTACTCAATGGTGCTGACCTTGATCATGTTGGTGCTGCCGCGTTTCGAGATCGGCATGCCGGCCGCAACGACGATACGGTCACCTTTCTTGACCAGTCCTGAATCCTTCAGATAGTCTTCAATGCGCTTGACGCTGGTGTCGGTGTCAAACAGGGTATCCAGCTGAATGGATGTCACACCCCAAACCAGGTTTAGCTGCCGCCGGACTTCCGAACTTTCAGTAAATGCTATAACGGGAACCCTCGGTCTAAATTTTGCAATTCTTCGGGCGGTTGTACCCGAATGTGTGATGACGGCGATGATCTTTGCCTCCACCGCATCCCCCACGCTGACGCAGGAATAGCTGAGCGATTCCACTACCTGCTTTTCACGCCACTCCGGCTGCACGAACTCCAGGGTTTTGTAGATACTATCTGTTTTTGCCTCGATGTTCCTGCATATCTTATCGATGTTCCTGACCGCCTCGAGCGGGAATTTCCCGGCAGCCGTCTCACCTGACAGCATCACGGCATCGGTGCCGTCGAGTACCGCATTGGCCACATCGGAGCTTTCGGCCCGGGTCGGACGCGGATTGGTCATCATGGACTCGAGCATTTGCGTGGCCGTGATCACCGGCTTACCTGCCATCTTGCAGCGGTCAATGATATCTTTCTGGATGAGGGGGAGCCGCTCGCTGGCTATTTCGATGCCGAGGTCGCCGCGTGCGATCATGATGCCGTCTGCCTGCTGGATGATGTCGTCGATCTCGTCCAAAGCTTCCGGTTTTTCGATTTTTGCGACGATACCGGCATTGCTGCCCTGAACACGCACTTTTGAGATGAGCTGCTGCATATCGATGGCCGATCGCACAAAAGAGATGGCAACAAAATCGACTCCCTCTTTAAGTCCGAACTCCAGGTCTTCTTCATCTTTTTCGGTGATAGCGGATATCGAGGTCTTCACATCCGGCAGGTTCACCCCCTTCCTGGTCTTGAGGAATCCGCCATTGATTACACGGGCAGTGATATCCTCCCCGGAAATTTTCACGATTTTGAGCTCCATGAGCCCGTCATCCATCAGGATGGTGTTGCCGGGTTTGACATCGCCGGCCAGGTTGGGATAGTCGATCGGGATCAGCTCCCCGTCACCTTCAATATCCAGCGGCGTGAGTTTGACGTAGGAATGGTTTTTTAGCTGGGCACCCTCGCCTTTCATCCTGCCGACCCGGATTTTCGGTCCCTGAAGATCCATCAGGATGGGTATGTTCACGCCGAATTTTTCAGAAAGCATTCTGATGGTGTCGATGTTCTTCTTGTGGATTTCGTGCGTGCCGTGCGAGAAATTGAGCCGGACCACATTCATGCCGCCCCGGATGAGCTGCTCTATCATTTCGGGACTGCTGGTGCTCGGACCAATGGTGCAAACCAGTTTGGTTCTGCGATCGTTAATCACCATGTTGTTCAGATGTCGTTAACTGAAAAATATCCGTAAGATAGGGTGATAATCGGGAAAATGGTACCGGGCAAAAAAAAAGCCGCGTCCGGGAATGGACGCGGCTTTTGAACGTAATGTTCCCGTGTGTGTCAGTCAGCCAGTGTACCGGTGATGACAAGTTCTGCGTCTACAACGCCACAGCACTGGAATACGATATCGAATACAATGGTATTCGTTTCGTCATCGTAGGATCCGCCAACATCCAATATCACAGTGGATGCTACGTGTGAGAACGGAGCGCCGATTACCGTGCCATCAGCCCTCAGGTTGAAGGCGTACGGCATGGCCGAACCGAACAGCATGGCGGCAATGTCGCTGGTCTCGAACAGGTAGGGCTCACCATCGACGATGATGGGCTCCTCGGGTTGCGAGATGACCAAGGTACCTGGGATGTCACCGAACGATCCGGCAGTGGTGTAGCTGTATGTGCCGGTTTCCATGCTGCCCAGACCGTTGATGGTATAGGTTCTGGACAGGCCCACGCCAGCGCGGCCTATGGTCAACTCCTGGCCGCTTGCCGTGGTGGCACTCAGCAGCGTAAAGGTAAGGGTACGCGAGGTGCCAAGTGCAGCCGTAATCGGGAAATCAAGCTGAATGGTTCCCACATCGAACTGCTGGTTGTCCGGATTGTGCACAATCGTCACGGTTCCGTCCTCACCGCCAGTCATTACATAGTCCTCACCTGGCACAGCATCGCCGGATACTT
>SKWQ01000034.1 GCA_007128855.1 Balneolales bacterium | reverse complement strand
AACTGCCTGTCCTTTCCTACAACACCGAAACGGGACCGCGACATCCGGGATGTTCAGTGTTGCAATCCCCAAAAACAGGATCATACCATGAAAAAAAATCTACTGCTGCTCATAGCGCTGCCGCTTTTTTTGCCACTGGTGACATGGGGCCAGTACACGGTATCGCCACCATCCCATGAGTTCGAACCGCAACAGATTGGCATAACCTCTGAAGCACAGGAGTTTGTCATCACCAACAGCGGATCGGAGCCGGTGACGCTCTCTCCGGGCGATATCACCATTGCCGCAATGGAAGAGCGAAGTGTAACCCTGTCCTTCCTCAGCTTGAATATCTGGTTCGATAACCAGAACTGGCCTGCGCGCTTCGCTCTGATGCTTGAAGAAATCCGGGAATTGGATCCGGATATCATTGGATTGCAGGAAGTGATACAGCGTCAGGACTTCGACAATCAGGCCATGCAGCTGGCGGACTCATTGGGCTATTTCTATTATTTTGATTCCGTCGACGATGAAAGCAGGGACACCCGCTTCGGAAATGCCATCGTATCCCGATATCCGATTGAAGAAACAAATTTCCGGGCCCTGGAACCGCTTGACGCATACCGAAAAGTCGTACATGCGCGCATATCGGTGGATGGACAGACCCTTGACGTGTACAACACGCACCTTCACAATCCGGGCGATGCGACTGAAACCAGGAAAACGCAGATTCGTGATATGCTTGATTTTATCGATGAGACTGGAACGTCCGATCTCGTATTCGTGATGGGTGACTTCAATGCCAATCCGGATTGGGAGGAGATGGAAGTCATGTACGAACGGTTTATCGATGTCTATCCGCTTTTCCACGAGAACCACCTCGATCCGGAACACGGTACGTTGAACTATCATCTCGGACATTCGCAGAGAAGGATCGACTATGTGTTCTTTGAAGAAAAGAGCAGCGTTTTTTTGACGCCACTTTCAGCAGAGATCGTGCTGGATGAGCCCGACGAAAATGACATTTATCCGTCCGATCATTTTGGTGTGCTGGCCGCCTTCGATGTCAGCTGGGACATTGGCAGTTTCGGTCTGCACAACATTCCCGCGCCCGTGGAATTGCAGCCGGATGATGAAGTCAGCGTGAATGTGGCGTTCCAACCAATGACGGTAGGACATAAAGAAGCATTATTGAAAATTGCCGGTACAGAGGTGCCGCTAAGCGGTGAAGGCTTTGACGCAACGATCACGATATTTCCCTGGCTTGAGGATTTCAGCGGGGTTGAGGAATTGGAACTGCCTTTCGGCTGGAGCACCAATGCCGGGAACTGGTACGTCTTCAACTCCAGTCATGCAGGCGGAACAGCGCCGGAGCTGGTGTTTTGGTGGCAACCGGAACAGGAAGGGCGGTTTTATGTGAACACCCCTCCCATGCGGACTACCGGGCTGGACAGCCTCTCCATCAATTTTCGCCATCAGGTGGATAATTTCGGTGATCCCGGTGAATATGACCTGCAGCTCGTCAGTATCGCGGGTGATGACGAATTTCTGGTCATGGAGTGGAGCGATCCCGGAAGTATTCCTGACGAAGAAATCACCACGCGCCTGTATCGCGGGCAGCATGGCGTGGGCCATGATCAGCTCCGGCTTGCCTGGGTCTTTGACGGACCATCCAACAATATCGTCCGGTGGGCCATTGACGACATCGAGGTGGGGGCCGAGCCCACACTTGTTATTGCTCCGGATGAGATTGAGTTCGGATTGCTGCAACAGGGGGAAACATCCGACTCCGTAACGGTTACCTTCACCAACATCGGAGGCGGTATACTTGAGATCACTCCTGAGGATATCAGGCTGACGGGAGAGCATCCCGATCAGTTCGTGCTTAATAACATCAGCGAAACCGTTCAGCTTGCAAGTGAGGGTTCCGCATCTGTTTCAGTTATGTTTGCTCCCGACCAGGGTGGCGCGTTGCAAGCCAGCCTTAGCATTTTGAATGAACACATCCAATTGTCCGGCCAGGTATTTGACCCGACTTCTCATATCGAAAGATATATCAACCTGAACCTGATGAGGGGTGGATCCAATGACAACAGTGAATTCACCCGTGTACCCAATCCGGATCCGGATGAGGTCAACGACAGCGAGGAAGTCGTGCGTTTTTACAGAAGCCGGCACGGTGTTCCCTGGGGTGGATTTTTTGCTTTCTTGCCGGTACCGCTGGATCTGAGCGAGAAGAAATTTATCTATGTGGATGTCTGGAAGCCGCGTATCAGTCCGATACGGTTCAAGGTTGAGGATGGTGACACGCCGGACCTGGAAATCGTGAGCATGGCACCCCAGACAAAAACCGAACAGTGGGAAACAGTTGTTTTTGATTTCTCGGAAAAAGACGGTGGTTGGAATATCATTGCCTTTATGCCGGACTTCGCCAACCCGGTGGACCTGGATGAGGATATCGTCATTTATTTCGCCAATATTCGCCTTGGCGATGTGCCGGATATCACCAGTGCAGACTTTGAAGCAGAGCTGCCTTCCAAATTCGGCCTGGACCAAAACTATCCGAACCCGTTCAACCCGACCACCAATATAACTTTTCAGGTGCCCGTTAACAGCCGGGTGACCCTGGAAGTCTACGATGTAATAGGCAGGCGGGTTGTCACACTGGTCGATGACATCCTGGATGCGGGTTATCACCAAGTGACTTTTGACGGAACACCTATGGCCAGCGGTGTCTATCTTTACCGTATGCAGGCCGGCGATTTTGTCCGGACCAGAAAGCTCATGCTGGTCAAATAGGCAAGAAACTGTTTATCGGAAATCAGCGCTATAAAAAAGCATCATGGGGACACAGCCCATGATGCTTTTTACGTATGCGGTCTGTATAAAAAACGTTCCGTGCCTGCAAACCCTGCCGGTTTTACGACCCTGGGAGTTTTTTATTCGTAGATCAGGTAGAGCGACCGCAACTCCCGGAAGGCCGCAACCTCATCCTCCCAGGCGGCGATCACCTCTTCGGCTGTGGCGCCGGCGGTGAGCATGTCATACAACCGGTCCGTGCCGCCAAGGCGACCGAATCGGGCCCTGTTGAACAGCTCGTCCCGCTGCTCATCGGGTACGGATGCGTAAAATGCCTCGAGCACGTGCATCCCGGCAGCCACCGGCACTACGGCATGCGGATCATCAACAATGTATTTCACCCCCTGCAGTTCCTCTCCGAGCAGTTTTGGCCGCGAGGACATACCCTGGATACTCTCCGGTGTGAACGTCACCGCCTCAAAGCGCAGGCCGGGCAGGTTTCGGTCGTTGAGCATGGTGGCCAGCTGTTCGCCATCCGCCCACGGCGCCCCGACCTGCAGGAACGGCTCGTACGTGCCGCGACCCTCGCTGGCGTTGGTGGCCTCGAAATAGCACGATCCGGGATAGACCAGGGCGGTCTCGAAATCCGGGATGTTCGGGCTCGGCGGGATCCACTCCATTCCGGTGTCGCTCCAGAGCACGTCGCGGGTCCAGCCGCGCACTTCAACCACGTGCAGGTCCAGCGCGGACACCCCTTCCATGAACTCCTCTCCACGGACCATCAGCGCCAGCTCACCCACGGTCATACCATGCGTCACGGGAATGGGAAATTGGCCGACAAACGACTCGAATCCGGGCTCCAGCACAAATCCCTCGACCAGATTCCCGCCCAGGGGATTGATGCGGTCCAGCACTACGAAGCGCAGGTCGTGTTCGGCCGCCGCCTCCATGGCCAGTCCCATCGTGCTGATGTAGGTGTAGAACCGCGGACCGATATCCTGGATGTCGAAAATCAATGCATCCAGTCCCTCGAGCATTTCCGGGGTGGGTTTGCGGGTCTGGCCGTAGAGACTGAACACCGGCACGCCGGTCTGCTCGTCGACCATGTCGTCAATGCGCGCACCGGCGTCGGCGTCGCCGCGGATACCGTGCTCGGGTCCATACAACGCCACAAGCTCCACATTTTCGGCCTCATGGAGAATGTCCGCCAGATGGCGGTCGCCCACCACGGCCGTGTGGTTGGTGATGAGCCCGACGCGCATGCCGTCGATAACCCCAAACTCCTGCTCAACAAGACGCTCCGCGCCGGTCCTTATGTGTGGTTCGGTGGTTTGGGGATCATCGGGAGCGCATCCCGCAAAGGCGGAAAAGGTAAACAGCGCAAGAAGGAAAAAAATAGATTTGTTCATGGTAAAATGGGTTTTAAAGCTTTGGGTGACAGTTATCTGCGAACCGTATAGTGGAAGCCGTCCTCATCCACCCAGGTCTCTATGATTTTTGGTAAACTTTCAATGCTGTTGTGGCTGACGGACATCACAATGTAGATCGCATGCTCTTT
>SKWQ01000055.1 GCA_007128855.1 Balneolales bacterium | reverse complement strand
GTCATGAAGTTTGTCCCGGCATCCGGAGCGGCCAGCCGCATGTTCAAGTCGCTGCAGTCGGTGCGCAACGGCAGCACCCGGCTATCGCGCAGGGAGCTTGAGGAGAGGGCTGGAGTGGATGGCAAGGGTGATGAGGACGCGGTTTTCACCCTCAATTTTCTTGACCATCTGGAGACCTTCGCTTTCTACGAGGACCTGGTGGATGTGCTCAGACGGGATGGGCGGGACGCCGGCGAGCTGCTGCAAAACCAGGAATACCATACGCTGCTCGGCTATGTGCTGGAAGACAAGGGGCTCGGACTGGCAAACCTCCCAAAAGCGCTCATCCCCTTCCACCGGTATGAGGACCACCGTCGCGCTCCGTTGGAGGAGCACCTGGTCGAAGCTATCGCCTACACCCAGCCGGAAAACGGGCACATCCGCATCCATTTTACCATTTCGCCGGAGCACAAAGAGGCGTTCGACCGCCGGCTCGAAGCGGTCCGGACGCGGTATGAGAAGGACGGCATCCACCTGCATGTGGAAACCTCTTTCCAGAAACCGGAGACCGATACCATTGCTGCCAACCCGGACAACCAGCCGTTCCTCGATGATGACGGAAACGCGGTTTTCCGTCCGGGCGGACACGGAGCGCTGCTGGTCAATCTTGAGGAGCTGCGGGGGGATTTGGTGTTCATCAAGAACATCGACAACGTGGTGCCGGACCGGCTCAAGGGCGTCACCTACCGGTACAAAAAGCTCATCGGCGGCTATCTCCTGACGCTGCAGGACAAGATTTTCTTCTACCTCAAGGAGCTCGAGCGCCAGGGGGCCGAATCGCAGCTACTCGGGGAAATAATGGCCTTTGTGCAGGAAGAGCTGCATATAGCGCTGCCGGAAAGCCTCCCCTCCCTGCCGGACGGCAATGCCGACGAACCGCTGGCCGACACACAACGCACCGAGCTGGTCCGCTGGCTGTTTGACCGGCTGCACCGGCCGATCCGCGTCTGCGGCATGGTCATCAACGAGGGCGAACCGGGCGGCGGTCCGTTCGTGGTGCGCCACGGCGACGGCAGCACATCGCTCCAGATCGTGGAGAGCGCGCAGGTCAACATGGACGATCCCGCGCAGAAGAAAATATTTTCCTCCTCCACCCACTTTAATCCGGTGGACCTGGTCTGCTCCCTGCGCGACTACCAGGGCCGGCCATTTGAGCTGGAGGACTACCGGGATCCCGAAACCGGATTCATTTCGGAAAAATCGTACCAGGGCCGCGACCTCAAGGCGCTGGAGCTGCCCGGCCTGTGGAACGGCAGCATGGCCCGGTGGAACACGGTCTTTGTGGAAGTGCCGGCGGACACGTTCCATCCGGTCAAAACAGTCAACGACCTGCTCCGGGATCAGCACCGGAATGACTGACCGTTTCCACTGCATGCGCTGGAATGAATTTCGTGACCCGTGTTGTTATAGAGTGCAGTTGCACAGGCAGGGGCATTTGCGGAATGGTACCATTCCTGGTGGATGCGGTCCTGCCAGAACCTCAGATCGACCTGAAATTCAAACAACTCATCACAAAAAGGAGAAATCTCATGCCAAAACGTAAAGCCCGTGCCGAGTGGAAAGGCACACTGCCCGATGGAAACGGAACTCTTGCTCTGGGTAGCGGCGCCTTTGAAGGGGCGTATTCCTTCTCATCACGATTTGAAGAGGGCGTCGGGACCAATCCCGAAGAACTCGTCGGAGCCGCACATGCCGGCTGTTTTTCCATGGCTCTGTCAGCTGAGCTTGGCAAGAGCGGGTTCAATCCGCAGAGCGTGAAGACCGAAGCCGTTGTTCATCTGGTCAAGGGCGATGGCGGTTTCAGTGTCACCGAAATTGATCTGGATTGTGACGCGCATGTCCCGGGGATTGATGAGGCCGAATTCACCAAGTTTGCCGAGAGCGCCAAGAGAAACTGTCCGATCTCAAAACTGCTGACCGGAGCCACGATCAACCTGACAGCCCGGTTGAAAAACTGACGCACGGAATTCGATAAAAGCCGGTAGCCATCCCGGCTTTTTTTTGCCTTCCAACCAATGCAACCGGCAAGTTCCGCAAACCCATGCATTCCCTATACGGTCTACTCTCCGCATCCATTTCGGTACTGCTCCTCGCCGGAGCCGGCATCACAACGGCGCAGGTCATCGAACACCCCATCCGGATGCCTGCCGTGTTCCATGACGTGCTGATCTACGTGGAACCAGTCAGCGAAGATGGTGACACGCTCCGTTTTTTTACGGACAGCGCCGACGGCACGATCATGTACCAGGGAAGCGTGGACCGGCTCGGACTTACCACCACCAGCGCGATCATCCAGGACCAGCAGCAGCTTGCCGCTTTCCTGCCGCCCATGGATTCCTCGCATTTCATCCCGCCTCCGCTGATATCCGACGGACTGATCCCCGTCCGCGCCGATGACAGGATGCCTCCGCACCATCGGGTCATCCTGCGCGGGGGCGGCAATCCGGGGGATGGATCGCAACGGGCTGCGCCGCCGGAGAATGGCATTCTTGGGGACGGCATCCTTGGCAGTACCTGGTTCGCCGGCCGTGCCTGGACCATCGATTTCAGAAGGGAGACCTTCCATGTGGTGCCGACAGGCCACGTTGATGCGGAACAGGTCCCGCCCCATGGCAACGGCGGCGCGGCGGGCGACCCCCACCATCCACCCGAAAACCCGGACAACCAGGAGGCGGTCGTATCCATCTCATTTTACGAGGAAGGCGACCAGCGGCGGTACCATTTTGCGCGGCTGCCGGTCGTTGTTGCCGGGGACACGCTGTCGATGGTCCTGAAAACCGGGAGCCATATTGTGCTTTCGGATGAGGTGGACGCGGAGCTGGGCCGCGCGGATGAGCTGTTTCCGGCCGGACTCATATCCGAATCCGTGGCGGAGGATTGGCTCCGGGAACATCCCGACTGGCGGGTTTACGAACGCGCTGACCGCAATTACGGCAGCGACCTGATCGAGGTCCCGGAGGTGCACATCGGGCCGCACAGCGCCGGACCCGTCCATTTTGCCGTACGTCGCGACGAGGCGTTCGATGACTGGTTCTCGCAGTTCACGGACGAGCCGGTCACCGGGGCCCTTGGCGCCGATGCCTTCCGGGACGCGCACATCACCGTGAACTATCCGCGGTCTGTGCTTATCTTCCATGAGTGAGACCCGGCCACCGGATCCTGCAGAATTCATACGATACACCGCAACGGACCGTTTGCCTTTGTGCATGCGTCAACAGCGCATAGCCATTCCCTCCCGATTCGTCACCCGATCAACCATCCGCGACCACGCGACATTCACCAAACGACATTCACCAAACGACCATCATCATCCAACCATGACCACCCGCATCAACCTGTCCGCGTACAACAAATTGCAACTCGACGAATTCTGCCGGGAGATGGATCTGCCCCGCTACCGTGCCGACCAGCTGTTCCAGTGGATCCACCTGAAAAATGCGGGCTCGTTCGGGGAGATGACCAACCTGTCCAAGTCGCTGCGCGGCGAACTGGAGCAGAAGGCGGAGCTGAAAGGTGCGCAGCAGGCCTCCGTCAGCCGTTCGAAGGACGGCACCGTCAAATGCCTGTTCCGCCTGCACGACGGCAAGCTGGTCGAGGCCGTGCTGATCCCGGAGTTTTTCGACGACGGGGTAGCCGACCGGCTCACGGTGTGCGTATCCTCCCAGGTTGGATGTGTTTTTGGATGCAGCTTCTGCGCGACGGGCCGAATGGGGTTTTTCCGGAACCTGACCATCGGTGAGATCACCGGGCAGGTGCTGTCGATGAATGCCATCGCGGAGGCGGAGCACGGCAAGCGCATCACCAATATCGTGTACATGGGGATGGGTGAGCCGTTCCACAATTACGCGCCGGTCGTTGATTCGGCCGAGATCCTGTGCGATCCGCTTGGGCTGGACCTGTCGCCGCGGCGCATCACCATATCCACGGTGGGGCTCACGCGCCAGATCCGCGCCTATGGCGACGAAAAACGCCCATGGAACCTGGCAATTTCGCTCCATGCCGCCGACGACGAAAAGCGCAACAAGATCATGCCGATCAATGAGACGGTGAACCTTGCGGCGCTGCGCCAGTCGCTGGAACACTATTACAGCATCATGCGGCAGCCGGTCACCTATGAGTATCTGCTGTTCGATCAATTCAACGATTCACCCGAAGATGCCCGGAAACTGGCGCGGATCGCGCGGTGGATCCCCTCGAAAGTCAACATCATCATGTACAACCGGGTGGAAGGCGTGACATTGGAGCGCGCCCAGGAAGACCGGCTCAACCGGTTCCTGTCCGAGCTGACCCGTGCCGGTG
>SKWQ01000184.1 GCA_007128855.1 Balneolales bacterium | reverse complement strand
TATGTGCTGGCGGGTTTCACCAAGACGCTGCGCCGGTCGGCGGAAGCATCCATGAAGTACATCATCTTCGGGGCGGTGTCGTCCGGATTCCTGATTTACGGCATCTCGTTACTGGTGGGGATCACCGGTGCGGTGGACATCTACGGTGTCCGTGACGCACTGCAGGGCGGCGTGGAACAGACGGCCGCGCTCTATATTGCCGTTGTCATGATCATCGTGGGGTTCAGCTACAAAATCACGGCGGTCCCGTTCCATTTCTGGGCGCCGGATGTGTACCAGGGCGCTCCGGTAACCATCACCGCATTCCTGGCCACGGCATCCAAGGTGGCCGGTTTTGCCATGATGATCCGTTTCTTCCGCATCTCTTTCATGGATTCGGGAGCCCTGGCAACACCCGGTTTTGAGGGGGTTTTCGTGATCGTTCCATGGCACATGATCCTGGCCGTACTGGCGGCACTCACCATGCTGGCAGCCAATCTGATGGCGCTCTGGCAGGAGAACATCAAACGCCTGCTGGCTTACTCGAGCATCGCCCATGCCGGGTTTATACTGATGGGACTTGCACTGGCGACGGATGAAGGCATCAGTGCCATGATGATTTACCTGGCCATCTACCTGTTCATGAACATGGGCGCTTTCTACGTGGTCATGCTCGTTTCCAACAAGCTGAATACCGAAGATATCGCCGGTTACCAGGGGCTTGGCCACCGCGCCCCGTTCCTGGGTGTATCCATGGCAATTTTCCTGGTGGCGCTGGCTGGTTTTCCACCAACAGCCGGGTTCATCGCCAAGGTCTACATTTTCGGGGCGACCATCAGCGCCGGCATGATATGGCTGGTGGCCCTGGCCGGACTTGCAACCGTCATCTCTCTGTTCTATTATATCCGTGTCGTCCGGAACATGTTCCTTGTGGAGCCCTTGGAATCACAGGGTCCGGTCCGCTTCGATGCATCGTCCTTTGCTATACTGGCTCTGCTGCTCGTTCCGGTGCTGCTGCTCGGGGTCTATTTTTCACCGCTTGTGGCCTGGGCAAAACACGCCGTGACCATGTTTGGCATGTAGGTAATACCGATTCGAAGGCACGCTAACCCGCTAACAGTTCGTTACATCGGGACAAGAAAAAAACATTTTGTATTAACAATTCCTCAGTATAATGGGGTAGCTATCACAGTTATCCCTTTGATTCAAAAAGGAACATTTATGGAACAGGCAAAAGGAAAAGAAACCAATTCATCATCCGGAATGCAGGAAGAGCTGCAGGAAATCCTGAATCAGGCGGAAGTCGATTACGACCGTTCTCAAAAGGAACTGTACCGGCCCTCAACGGATGTCGTGCTGTACTCGGCGTGTTTCTTTGCCCGCCGTGCCCTGCACCATTATCTGTTCTACTACTACAAGAAGTTTGACGGTCCCGGGTCGGACAAATCCCCGCACGAAATGACCATCCAGGAGATGGCGGAATTTTGTGCAAAGCACGACAAGCGCATCGGCGAAATCGATTTCGAGAACATGCATTGCAGCAGGTCGGATGTGCTGGAAGAAGAGGAGGTTTTCTTCTGCAACGATGTGGACAAAGTCAACAGCTGCGGTGGCCTGGCAGAACAGATGCGGGATATCGTCTACGGATGACCTCTGAAACCGGCCGTTTGTTTCCCATCGGATGGTCGCTGCAATATCAGAGAATTTCCAGAAGCTCCACCTGGAAGATGAGGGTCGCACCCGGATGTATGCTGCTGTTCGGCGGCGGAAAGTCACCGTAGGCCAGTTCCGACGGAATCACAAGTTCGTACTCCGCCCCTTCCTGCATGAGCAGGACCCCTTCAGCAAAGCCGGAAATGACCTGGTTGACGGTAAATTCCAGCGGTTCGTCACGTTCGTATGAACTGTCGATCACATCTCCGTTGACCAATCTGGCTTCATAATGGGTGAGGACGCGTGATTCAACTTCAGGCGAGTCGCCTTCCCCTTCGCGCAACACGCGGTACAACAGACCGCTTTGGGTGATAGTCACATCATCACGCTGGGCGTATTCTTCCAGAAATTCGATGTCCGCAGTATTGTCGTAACCGAAATCCTCACGCTGCAGGCAGCCGGACACAAATAGTGCGAGAATGGTAAAGGTAAAAATCGTGTATTTCATATCGGAGAAAGGTTATGAACGCGAAATGCCATTGTGACACCCCTTGTGTTACGTATCCTGACAAATTACGGATTCTGCCTGAAAAATGTTGTGTATCGTTCTGTCTCCGGCTGAATTCATTCATTGTGACACTAACCGGAATTATATTCCGGAAAGAGTTATTATTTAGATGGATTTTGCATCTTTGACCGGATGTGAGAATTGTCATCATTACACTGATTCCATGCTCGTAAGAATATTCATATTCATGTTCCTGCTTACCGCTTTTGCTTTGCACCTGCATGTGCTGCAGGACGTCCGGGCACACGATTTGCCACGGACAGATCCGCCAAAGGACAAGTCCGTGATTGAGATGCTGGATGAAGTTCAAAGACTGCAAATGGATAAAAATGCCGGGGAGGAGAAACCAACCGGGGAACTATCTCCGGATACGGTGGGTGTGGCTACGGTTGCATCCGGCATAGAGCGATCTTTTGCCGTGGCGGATATGCGGATCGAAGTCAGCATCAACAGAAGGAAACTGTATGTATTCAGTGGCAGGGATACGGTGGCTACCTATCCGGTTGCTGTCGGAAAGCCTGAATGGCCAACCCGTACCGGAAACTGGGGTATCTATGAAGTGGTCTGGAACCCGTGGTGGCATCCACCGGATGAGGAGTGGGCATGGTATCGGGCAATCATGGCCCCCGGAGATCCGGACAATCCACTCGGCAGGGCACAGCTGATATATGATGCTCCCAGATCGATTCACGGCACCATTGAACCGTCCTCCATCGGCAGGGCAGTATCGCACGGGTCCATCCGCGTGACCAACGAGGTGGCCATGAAACTGGCCAGGCATGTGATGGAATCGTCCGGCGTCGTTTACAGTGAGGATTGGTACCAGGAAGTGCAAAAAGACCGGAGCAGGAATGTGCGGATCCACCTGTCGCAAAGGGTTCCCATCCGTGTCTATCAATGAACCGATTTCCGGGATGACATGAGCAGATACGATGATTTCAAGAAGAACTATTTTCTTTCGAAGCTTGAAACGCTCCGGGGGAAGGTGCTGGAACTGGGATTCGGTGATGCCGCGACCTTGTTCCACTATCACTCCGGCACGGAGGTAACCGCCCTGGAAAATAGCACCAAGTGGGTGGAGCGGGCGAAAACGAAACTGGAAAGGCGCGGACTCAGACATGTAGACGTGATCCATGGATCGGCGGAGGAGCTTCCTTTTCCGGACGGACATTTTGACTATGTCACCAGTGCATTCATGATCTGTTCTGTCGGATCGCAGCCGGCGGCCATCCGTGAGATATACCGTGTACTGAAGCCCGGCGGAATCTATGTGGCCCTGGAGCATACGCTCTCCAATAACCGGATTTTCCGCGGGTTGCAGCAGGTGCTTGCAAAACCGGTGTCCAAAATCGCAGGAAACTGCCATCTGAACAGCGACCCGCTGTGCGTCATCGGCCTGCAGCCGTTTCGTATCCTCAAAACGGAATATTTCCCCTATTATCTGGAACCACCTCTGTACATAGAGGCGGAAAAATAAAAAGGCGACAATGCCGGCAACGTTCGTTAACCAGGGAGAAAGTACACCGGTACCGGGAGTGAGAATGTGCCCGGCCGGCAGGAATGTTTGCCTGGCGGAAGTAATATTGTCAGACCGGTTGCATCCAAAAAAATAAATGATAACCGAAATAGTCAAGGCTATGTTCAGGGAAAATATTTTTAGCGAGGATCTGCCCGGCTATGCAGGTGGAAGTGAGTGGATCCTGTCCGGCAAAGAGTTTGTACCGGCCTATCTCCGGCTCTATGAGCAGGATAGATCGGTATTCGAAAAACGGAGGGAACAAGCGTTGTCCCTGCTCGCTTCCTGCACCGTTTGTCCGCGTATGTGCCGGGTGAACCGCATGGAAAACGAATACGGTGTTTGCAGGTCGGGCCGCTATGCCGCAGTGTGCAGTGCCTTCCCGCATATGGGAGAGGAGGATGGCCTGCGCGGGTGGATGGGGTCCGGGACCATTTTTTTCTCATTCTGCAATCTCAAATGCGTTTTCTGCCAGAATCACGAGCTCTCATGGCGGGGACAGGGATCGCTCCACGATGCTGGTGAGCTGGCCCGGATGATGTTGTCACTTCAGGAACAGGGGTGTCACAATATCAATTTCGTGACACCCGAGCACGTGGTGCCGCAGCTTCTGGAGGCCCTCCCCCTGGCCATTGAG
>SKWQ01000060.1 GCA_007128855.1 Balneolales bacterium | reverse complement strand
GCCCGGCCACGCCATCATCTCGTCGGTCGACAGATCGGGATCGAAGACGTTGACCAGCAAGGTGTTGGTGGGCACGTTCCACACCCCCGCCTCACGGGTCAGACGGGCAGCTTCGGGGATGAGGGCTTCATCCACATGCGGCGTCAGGTCGTATCCGAAATAGATGATGGGCGGATCCTCACGGTCGGCCGCCTCCCCGGCCAGGAATTCCATGTAACGGTCCAGATGGTCGATGGAGCCCTTGCCCGCCTCCAGGCTCCGCTCCAGTCCAACCGGGTACGAAATATGTCCCGAAAACTCGATCCCGATCCGGTTCGCCTCTTCCGTGATCGCCTCGAACTGTGCCAGGGTGAGGCCCGGATGGAATTTCAGCAGGTCGTACCCCGCCTCGGCCTGTTCACGCACCATGTGCCGTCCCGCCTCCGGACTGTCGACCGAGTTGGCGTTGAATGAGGGTCCGGAGGTGAAGATGCGCGGACTCACAATCTCGCCCCGTGCCGCCTGTCCGCGCAGCTCAAGATGGGCCGGCTGTCCAAGCATGCCGCGGATGGTGGTGATGCCGTTGGCCAGATAGAGCGTGAGCGCATCCAGCATCGCCTGCTCCCCCTGGTTGGATGACGGGATGTGCGCGTGCATTTCGGCAAGACCGGGCATCACGTAGAATTCACCGGTCACGACGGTTGCCCCCTCCGGCACGCCGGCCTCGCCATGGGACCCGACCCAGTCGACCACGCCATCGCGGATGATTACGGTCTGACCGGACGCGATCCGGTCTTCCTCCATCGACAGGACGTGCACGTCCTGAAGCACAAGGACCTGTGCCTGCAGTCCTCCGGCCGGCGCAGCGGCCCAGAGCAGCAAGAGCATTACGGAAGTCAGAATGTGTCGCATATGGCTATCGGTTTGGTTAGTGGAATCACAAGATAAGTAACAACTTATTTCCGGGTGTCATTCGGGTGGATGTGCGTTCAAGCCCAGACCTCGATTTCCAGATCACGCTGGCTTTCGGGCAATCCCGCGCAGCAGCCGGCCCAGGATGTCGGACCCCGTGACCACACGGTGGCCATCGCCCCACAGCAGGATGACGTCATCCTCCACAATGTCCTCGGTGGGTTCGCCCGGCCGCACCCGGAAGCGCGAAATCAGCTCCCCCAGCTTTCTCTTCTCATGGCGTACGATGATCGGACGGTGGCAGTGCCGCAATGGCCGGAACCGATCCGGTGAAAACAGCGCCTCCCGGATGAAATCATCGGCACGGAGCACCAGTTGCGGCTCGCCCCCGGAATCCACGACCACCACCCAGCTCTTGCCGGAACGGTTGACCCGGGCAAGGAAGGGATCGTCCGGACGCGGCTCGATTTTCGGGAACACCGGCCGGCCCGATTCGAACGGCAGCTCCAATACACTTTGCGGATCCACCGGCTCACCCTCGTCATCCATGGGAACATCGTCCAGCTCCAGGAAATTGATGGCACCCTGCCCTTCCACCCGGGCTATTTCAGTGTCCGATGCCTCCATGTGCAGACGGATCACCTGGCGAAGGTCACGCTCCCGGAAGTAGTGGATCTCCTCGCCGCCCAGCCACCGGTCGAGCACCCAGGCCGTCGGCCTTGCCACCGGATACAGGAGGAATTGGTAGAATCGCAGCACCGGGGCCAGCAGGGAGGCCATCTTCAGGGCGTGCCGCGAAAAATAGGATTGCGGGATGATCTCGGCGAAGATGGTGATCACCACCGTGGAGAACAGAAAGGCGACCACGCCGGTCATCACCGAACCGGACAGCAGCGCCAGAAGCACGTTCACCGCCACGTTGCCCCACAGGATGGTCACCAGGGCAAAGTTGGCGTTCTCCCGGAGGCCGAGCACACGCTTTGCCCGGTCGTCCCCCTTCTTTGACTCCACCTCCAGCTCCAGCTTCCCGATGGAAAAAAGTCCCAGGTTCAGCCCGGAAAGCATGGCGGATTGGGAAAGGCACAGTATGATCCCGGCCCAGACAAACAGTGTCATGACAACTCCATTGTTTTGTAAAGTCGGATGGTTTGCACCCGTGTTTTACCGCGTCCAACCCCATCCATCCGAAGCAAAGTAAGCACCACCGGTAATTTTAGATAGAAATTATTCCATTTTTTTATCTACTTTGCGCGTTAAGTGCACCAGCCGGGAGTTATGGCTGTTTCTCACTGGAATCTTTGAGGGAATAAGAGAAAAACTATGATCAGATGGTACGTGTGTACGCTCCTTTTCCTCCTTGGAGCGCCAATTTTTGGGAATGACACCGGAGTATTCGCGAACCCTAACGGGATGACGGACGGAGTGGCTTTCGGCCTCGTCGCGCGGTACGACTTTGACGGAACCTGGAAGGATGTCAGCGGCAACAACAACCATGCCAGCCCGGATGAGGTGTGGCGCGGACGCGACGCCTTCACCTTTGAACGACGCGGATCCGCCCTGTTCGATTCCCCGTCCAGCCAGCTCAGGGTCCCGCTGAACATCACGCCGGTGCGCCTGCCGGACATGACCTTCACCGCGTGGATAAAGCGGCACGCACATCCCACCCGCACCATCCCGCGCATGAGCGTTTTCTCCAACCTGGACAACCGCGAGGGAAGGGCCCTGCGCATCCTGGAGGATCCCGAAACCCGGGAGACGGCGCTGACCCTGTTCCTCGGCTCCGGCGAGACCGAATCCCTGCCGGTGGATATGGACAACTGGGTGTTCGTCGCGGTGACCATGAGCGAATCCGGCCAGACCGCCACCATCCACGCCGGCGGGGAGCAGCTGACCGTGAGCGGAACGGCCCCCGTGGGCCGGAACGACTTCCGTTTGGGACACTGTCCCTGGGATCAGCGCATCAGCTTCCGCGGACTGATGGATGATGTCCGCTTCTACAACCGCGTGCTCTCCGACGAGGAGATCCGGCGCATCCGCGATACCCGCACGCCCGCGTATGAGTACTTCGGTCAAGATCACACCGCGTTCATCCCGAAGCGGCCGGAGACCGTGGTGAGGGAACACTGGGCGCATGACAGTCCCATCGTTGGCATGGTCGGACCCGAAGACACCCTCTACGGTGAACGCGTCCTGCGGGCGGTCAACACCGACCAGGGCGCCGTCGAGATCCCCGCGAACCGCACCCTGATAAACACCCTGCGCCGCTCCACGGTGGGACACTGGGTCACCGGCCTCTACTATCCCTACGAATCCGTTGAGATCACCCTTTCCGACGACCGGGCGGGCTTTGTGGCCCTGGACGAACTGATGGTGGTCGATCTCTCCAGGCCCGCCGTCATCACCATGCTCCGCCAGCACGTGAACCTGTACACCCGGTCCAGCCAGATCCTCACCCTGTCCCTGCTGCTCCTGATCCTGCTGTTCCTGGTTTTCTTCCCCTCCATTGACAGCTTCCTGCTGAATCTGGCCGACAGCGACAACTCCCCCGGCGTCGCCTGGCCCGTGCTGCTCTTCCTGATCGCCGGCTTCATCATCGGCGTGATGTACCCCTTCACCTGGCCGCAGATCTACAACTTCCTGGAAACCCCGCTGCTGTGGCCTGCCGGACACGAGTTCGCCGTCTGGTACCTGACCATCATGATGGTGCTCATGGGACTCACCGTGCTCATCAGTCTCTGGGAAAGCATCAGCCGTGCCGGTATCCTGGTCGGCCTCATCCGCTACGTGATCCTGATGGTCGTCGCCGTTGCCGGATTCCTGCTGGTCAGCTTCCTGATCATGCAGACGTTCCTGTTCAGCGCCGTGATGATGGTCCTGCTCATCCTCACACCCAAGTTCATGGACGCCGCCGCCGACTGGACCCGCCACGAGGGCCAGTGGTTCATTGTCAGCGGGTGAGAAAAGCTGTTCCCTCACTGGAAGTCAACTGACAGGCAAAGACATCCAAAATCATGCCTCTATATGGTTTATTGCGTTATATTCATATCATGAATAATATATTGTCTTAGTCATTAATTTTAGTAATTTATTTTAACTGCCCTGCTGCAGCCTGGCAATCATGCCACTTTCTGATTAACGCCTTTCCAATCACCTATCAGTGAGGTTTCCATGAAGTTGCTCTATGCAGTAGTTCCGTTTTTTGCAATTGCCCTGCTCTCGCCGCCTGCCGCCCGGGCACAGGAACACATCGCCCATCCCCTGGAGGGCTTTGAGGATTTTCTTCGCACCGATGACATCGTCCTGTTCTGGACCGAGGGCATCTATGACACCGACTCCGGCGATACCCGAAGAGAGCTGTTTTCCCAAATCATCTACAGTAACAAGAAACCCGGCATCGACGAACTGATATTCCAGCAGCACAACACCCCGCCGAACACCCGGTACCACCGGTACAACACCACCGG
>SKWQ01000038.1 GCA_007128855.1 Balneolales bacterium | reverse complement strand
GGATAAACGACGCCTCCAATCCGTACACTTATGTCAGCAACCTGATGATCAAGGACAACGAGTACGTCATCGGCAAGTCTTACTCCCGCAGCCAGTTCGGCATCACCACCGAAGGCATCCCCTTTGTGGACATGCTCAGTTTTGCGGGACAGGCCGAGCTCTCCAACGGGGTCCGGATCCCCATCAACGCCGTCAACCAGCAGCGCACCAGCGGCCGGGCCGTGCTCTACAACCACTACTTCGGCAACAACACGCGCACCGACGAAAACGGCGTGGAAGTGCGATTGGAACTGCTGGATGAGATGCGGATCGGCAAGCCGCTGCGGTTTGTCGCCCGCGAGATGGAGATCGGCGAGGGGTCGATGTCCATCCCCGGCCGTGACTACTACATCCTGTCGGCGCACGGACCGGTCGCATCCACCCTGACCGACACCCTGGCCATCGGTGACACCCTGAGCGTCACCATGACGTTCAACGAGCGCGTCTCCGGAACGGTCATCCTCGATACGCTCGAAATGGCCCTCAGCGGGCGCAACATCAACCGGTCCGCCAACTTCCTGGTGCTGTATGACAACTGGCGCGGCAATACGACCGGGACCAACGAGTTCGGCAACGAGATCCTGCTTGAGCCCATCACCGATTTGACATACAACGGGGTTACCGACCTGGTGGTCGTCAAACAGGAGCACAATATCGGGAACATGGAAATCCCGCTCGGACACGTGGTCGTTTCGGGCCACGGCGACGCCCGCACATTCCTGCAGCAAAATGTCTCGATGGGCGACACGGTGCGCCTTGACCTGCAGACCGACGCACTGGAGGCGTATGTGGCACAGCTCATGGGCGGAGGTCCGCGCCTGATCACCGACGGACAGCTTCCGCCCACCTTTGAAGGGCTCGAAGGATTCCAGTTTCAGCACAACATGTACCGGCATCCGCGCTCGGCAGTCGGCATCAGCGAAGACAAAAGCCGCGTCTGGTTTGTGGTCGTCGACGGACGCCAGACGGCAAGCCGGGGCGCGACCATGATGGAGATGGCCGAAATCCTGAAAGGATTCGGCGCCTGGAATGCCGTGAACCTGGACGGTGGCGGCTCCAGCACCCTGATCGTGCAGGACGAGTGGGTGCACCGACCCATGGATTCGGATTTCCAACGGAACGTAGCCAACGCCCTGATCGCCATTTCCGAACCGTACGACGGCGAGGTATTCGGCCACATCCGCATCCAGCCAATAGAGATGCAGGTAGAGCTTGGAGAGAATTTCAATTTCTTTGTACAGGGCTACGACCTGTGGAACGATCCCCTGGAAATTCCACAGGGTGATGTCTCCTGGGAAGTGGGCGGCGGACTCGATGCCAGTTACGGACGCGGCGGTTTCCTGGCAAACGGACTCAGCGAGGGATACGTAGTTGCGCACTATGAGGATGCCACAGACACGGCATATGTCTCCATCGTGGATGACGTCTCGGCCGGGGAGCACGAAGACCTGCCCGCACGCTACCAGCTGGCTCAGAATTACCCGAACCCGTTCAACCCGGACACACGGATCCGGTTTGACCTGCCGGAGCAGGCCCATGTGCGGCTGACCGTCTACGACATCCTTGGCCGGCCGGTACGTGTGCTGATCAGCGAGGAGCGCCAGCCGGGCGTCCACAACGTCACTTTCGACGCATCCGGACTGGCATCGGGCACTTACATTTATGAAATCACGGCCGGGTCGTTCCTGGACCGGAAAAAGATGATGCTGCTCAAATAGTATTACCGGGGAATTGCGGATCCGGCCACGGGCGGAATTCCGGTCCGCCCTCCTGAAATCCATACCCGTTTTTCCCGAAAAAAATGACTATCTTTACAGGTTTGTTAACTATAGCAGTGTTACTGATTTTCATATGTCCAACAGGCGAAAAATCCGGGAAACCGTCATGCAGGCCCTCTATGCCTTGAATGTCGGTGATCTTGCCCTGGAACATGTTCTTGATACCATCATAAAACCCGAATTCCGGGAGGATGCGTTTGGCCGTGATTTTGCCGAGCGCCTGTTCCTGAGATCGACAGACAATCGGGAAAGGACGGATGAGATCATCAGGGAGCATATCGCCAATTGGGAAATCGACCGACTGGCAACTGTGGACCATATCATCCTCCAGATGGCCATCACGGAGATTCTCACCTTTGAGGATATCCCCACCAAAGTGACCATAAACGAAGCCATCGAGATCGCCAAGAAATTCTCAACAGAACGCTCCGGACCGTTCGTGAACGGTATCCTGGATGCCGTCGTCCTTTCCCTTCAAAAGGAAGGTACCCTGAAAAAAGAAGGGCGCGGTCTTGTGGACCTGCCTGCCCGAAGGAAGAAATCCGCGGCCAGGGACTCCGAAGAGGTCTCCGGTACAGAAGGTGTCGGTGACCAGGATGATGAAACGGGAGAAAAGGCACCCAAAAAGCCCCGGATCAAACGCCCGTCACAAAAGAATAAATCCTAGGAACCTCCTGCCGTTTGGAAAACAGCAACACAGCCCCCGGACATAACGGGGAAAAATACATTGCCATCGGTGATATCCATGGCTGTGCCCGATCACTCAGGGCCCTGCTTCAAAAAATCCGCCCCCACCGCGACCGCACCCATGTATTCGTTGGTGACTACATCGACCGGGGACCGGACTCAAAAGGGGTCGTGGAAATCGTGATGGATTTCGCCCGTGACCACGACTGCGTTTTCCTTCGTGGAAATCACGAAAAGATGCTGCTGGATGCGATCCAATCTGATAAACACACGTTCTGGATGATCAACGGGGGGCTTGAGACCCTGGAATCCTACGGTGTGGACACCCCGGCAGAGATACCGGAGGAGCACCGTCGTTTTTTCGCCGACACCCGATTGTGGTACGACACGCCTGAATATCTGTTCATCCACGCAGGCCTGGATCCGGGTCGCACAATCCGGGAGCAGCTCTCATCACCTGATGCCGAACATGCCGCCCTCTGGGAGCGCAGCCACGTAAACGGTCCAGTGGAATGGGAAAAACCGGTCATTTTCGGCCACACACCTGTCCCGGAACCCCTCATCGAGGAACGGAAAATGGCCATCGATACCGGTTGTGTGTTCCCGGGGCACGGGTACGGAACCCTCAGTGCCCTGCTGCTCCCTGAAAAATCCGTCATCAGCCAGGATTGCCTGGATCTGTCCCCCTGAAAACAGGATTGAAATTTCCTGTTCGATTGTTATCATTTAAACAGTTTACGAAGTAATTATGAGTCTTAAATGTGGAATTGTCGGGCTTCCCAATGTTGGAAAGTCCAGTTTGTTCAACGCCCTCAGCAATGCCGGCGCCGAGGCCGCTAATTTCCCCTTCTGCACCATCGATCCCAACGTGGGTATCGTGCCGGTGCCCGATGACCGCCTGGATCGCCTTGCCGGTCTGGTTCAGCCCCGGAAACTCACCCCCACCATCATCGAATTCGTGGATATTGCCGGGCTGGTCAAAGGCGCCTCGGAAGGCAAAGGCAAAGGGAACGCCTTTTTGTCGCACATCCGGGAAGTGGACCTGATCATCCACGTAGTCCGGTGCTTTGAGGATGATGACGTGGTTCACGTGGAAGGAAGCATCGACCCGATACGCGACATCGGCATCATCGACACCGAGCTGCAATTCAAAGATCTGGAAACACTCGAACGCAAGGAAGAACGCGTCAAAAAACTGGCCAAATCAGGCGATAAGACGCTGATGAACCACCTGCACATGCTGGCCGGCCTGCGCGGGCACATCGAGCAGGGCAAGCCCGTCCGTTCGTTCAAGGACTGGGATCCGGCGCATCCGGCATTTCAGGAACTGTTCATGCTCACGGCCAAAAACGTGCTCTACCTATGCAATGTTGAGGAAGCCGACCTCCCGGAAGCGGAGGGGAACCACCATGTCATGGCCGTGCGCGAACATGCGCAGCAGGAAGGCGCTGAGGTCATCGTGGCCTGCGCAAAAATCGAGGCCGAGATCGCAGAGCTGGAAAACCAGGAGAAACGGGAGTTCCTGGACTCGGTCGGCCTCCGGGAGTCGGGACTGAACCGGCTCATTTCCGCTGCCTACCGCAAGCTGGGGCTCCTCACCTTTTTTACCGTGGGACCCAAAGAGGTGCGCGCCTGGACGGTCAGGGAAGGCACCAAGGCCCCGCAGGCCGCCGGGGTCATCCATTCGGATTTCGAACGGGGCTTCATCCGCGCCGAAACCATTGCCTATGCGGACTTCGACCGGCTCGGATCGGAGGCTGCTGCCAGGGAAGCCGGCAAAATGCGCTCGGAAGGACGCGGCTACACCGTCAAGGACGGCGATATCATGCTGTTCCGCTTTAATGTATGACATCCGCCCCGAATACATCCGCCGCAACGGCCG
>SKWQ01000210.1 GCA_007128855.1 Balneolales bacterium | reverse complement strand
TGGGGTACGAAAGGCGGGCTGCAATTCCGGGAGCGGGATGGGTACGTACTGACCCGTGAAGTTGAGGATGGAATCGTGCGGATGGGATAAGTGCAGATAGGTGGTACAGGTGGGGGAACTCTGGACGGGATCAGGCAGATGGGTCCCGCTGTGTTGCACCTCTGGCCCTGGTGATCTGCTGGATCAGCTGCTGCAGATCGGAGATGGCCTTGTTGACCGTCTCCTGCCGGAGTCCGCGGGCCTGGAGTTTCCACCTTGCCAGGAACATCCCCACCTCCTCCGGCGTGCGGTCAAGCCTTTCCTCCAGTACCTTCATCATCACATTGATCACGGACCCGAAATGGCAGGCAAAAGCCATTTCCCGGTCGATGCCCTGGTAGAAATCGGAGTATTTTGAGTACCGCTCAACGGCCTTGTCCTCAAAGAACCGGATCAGCCGGTCCCGGAAACCCGGGTAGGTAGCCCCTCCAAGAATGGCTTTGGCAAAGTGTTTCTTTTCAAAAATGGCGGTGATTTTCAGGTAGTCGTCAAGCGCTTCGATGGAATAGTGCGGATAGGAGCTCAGGTCCACCCTCTCCAGATCGCCCGTGTTCCAGATTTCATCGCAAAGATGGTCGATGACCTCCATCACCATCTCATCTTTGTTGGAAAAATAGAAATATACGTTGCCAATGGAGGTGCCGGCCTTGCGGGCCACATCCTGCATGGTGGTTGCCTTGTAGCCGAACTCGCTGATCAGCTCCTCGGCCGCCCTGATGATCTGCTGCTTGCGGAGGGCCACCCGCTTTTCCATATGTTCGGTCCTGCGATATGCCATAGGTAATCCCGTAATGCATGACTCCGGCCGATATCCACCGGCCTGTTAATGTATAGAATATAATTCTTTTTTTAGGTAATGAAAAAACTCGCGTCAGGACACATCCCCGGCAATGCCCACGAACGGATAATTACGTTCGGGCTTTCACCGGAAAAACCTATTTTAGAAGTGGCGGATCGGATGGAGCTGCCAGGGAACCGCATAACAGGAACTCTCAATGACAGGGACACTAAAAACAGGGACAATCACCGACCATGAGCATATCACCTTTCTTTTCCCGGACCGTCCGTACCGCACTGACCGCACTGCTTTTCCTTGCTGCCGGACCGGCAAACAGCTATGGAATCCAGGCCACCCACTACGGCAATCCGGACACCCCCGGTGCAACGGTCCGCTCTTCCGGGGAGACGGAGCGGCTGGTGCTCGACACCCTCTTCTCCACCGAACTGACCCCCGGCGCGGTGCACACGCGGTATCTGGTGAGCGGACCCAGTATCATGGATGTGGTTACCGTGGACCTCAGCGCTCCCTGGCTCCATTTTGAAACCTTCCGGCCGGACGAGCTGACACCACCCACCAAACAGTCACGGGCTGTCGACCGGCCCGATAACCGGGTCATTGCCGCCGTAAACGGTGATTTCTTCAGTTTCGAGACACATCGCCCCATCGCAAATCAGATGGTCCGCGGACAGTTCGCGCACGGCGTTCCGGCCCGTAACCGGCACCATTTCAGCGTTGACGAGGATGGCCGCCCTTACATGGACGCCCTTTCGTTCAGCGGCTCGATCACACTTTCCGACGGCGAAACCCATCCCGTACAGGGCCTCAACCGCCTTTATAACGACGAGGGCATCCTGGCGTTCAATCGGTTTGCAGGCGACCGCACCCCGTCCGGGAGCAACATCCTGGAGTTCGGACTCCTGCCCGCCGGGCCGACCGATCAGGCCGGATCGGGCATCGAACAAACGCTGCAGGTGCAGGAAATCCATCACGAGGGCAACACCCCCATCCCGCAGGACGGGTACGTCATCCGGGTCCAGGGAGCGGAGAAAACCGCCGGACTCGCCGGAGCCATTGCAAAGGGCGACCTGGTCACTTTCCGTCCCGGTTTCGAGCCGGACCGCCGCGGCCTGACCGACGTGATGGGTGGCGGAGTGCTCATTCTGGACCGGGGACAACCCTACAGCGGCACCAATGAAGCCCGCCATCCGCGCACATTTGTCGCCATGGACCGCGACACCACCACCGTCTACCTGTGCACCGTCGACGGCCGGCAGCTGACCAGCATCGGCATGAGCTACCGCGAGATGGCCGACGTGCTGCTGCAGCTCGGCGCCTGGCAAGCCGTCAACCTGGACGGCGGCGGATCCACCACGTTGGTCATCCGGAACGAAGTAGCCAACAGCCCATCGGACCCCGGCGGGGAGCGCAGTGTCGCCAACGCCCTCTTGCTCGTCAGCACGGCTCCCGAAGGCGAACCGGTGCGCCTGGAAATGATGCCCGACACGTTCGAGCTTTTCCCCCACGAATCACAGCACATCACCATCCGTGCCTTTGACGCGGCACAGAATCCGGTCCCCGTGCCGGACGGCCTGTCGTGGGAGTTCGACCCTGCCCTGGGCACACTGGCAGACGGCGTGTTTGCCCCCGGAAAAACCGACACGACCGGCACCATCACCGTGCAAACGGACGGGATCAGCGCGCGGGCCGATATCCGCATCCACCATTACACCACGCTCACCCCGGATCCGGATGAGCTGAAGATGGCGCCTGGAGAGCGGACCAGCCTCACGCTTCTTGGGCGCACCGCCGACGGCACCACGCGGAAAATCCCGCTGGACCGCGTGCGTTACGACCAGCCGGACGGGGCCCTGTATCTGTCCGATGACGGCACGGCGTTTGCCACCGGACATGGAACCGGTGATCTGCATCTGGACATCGGCTCGGCCTCGGCGACCATCCCCTTCACCGTACGCGGGGATGCGGTTGTCGATGTGATCCATGACTTCACCGGCGATATCAGCGGCTGGGCCACGCCCTCGCAGACCCACCGGGCACAGATCCTGGGCGTGGATCCGGACCACTCCACCCTTTCCCACGCGGACGGCATCGGTGTGTGGACGTTCGCGGATGACCCGGACCGCAACGTGGACTGGGATATCCGAATCACCCGGCACTTGCGGCAGGAACTGGGCAGCCAGCTTTACGGAAGCTACATCGGCGCCCGGGTGAAAGCCGACGACGACCTGGAGATCCGGTTTGTCATCCGCGACGGGGACGGCCAGCTCGAGGCGGGTCCGCCGGTCCGCCTGATCCCCGGCCAGTGGCAGCTCATCCAGACCCGCCTGTCCGACGACCACTTTGAGGGGTATCTCAACGGGGACGGACGCCTGACGCGCGAAGGCAACCAGGTCAACGGGTTCCGCATCACAGCCAGCGGCAAGGAGCAGGGTGCCGCTGTCACGCTCGAGATCGACAGGATCCTGGCATCGCCGTTTCCGTTGGATGGGTAGCGGGTTCGGTAGTGACCGTTACCGGTGCGAACCATACCCGCAGCATGGCCCTCGTGCAGCAGGCACGGGTGCATTATGAATCCTGTCTGATTTATCCTATTTTTGCATAAAACTGCACCTCATTTTGTGCAACTGACTGCCATGAAACCAACGCTCAAACAGATAGCGGAAATAACCGGATTCTCGATCTCAACGGTTTCCCGATCACTGGCCAATTCACCCAGTATCAGCAGGAAAACCCGGGAGGAGGTCCACCAGGCAGCAGCCGGCATCGGCTACCGTCCGGCTGCCCGGAAACGCCGCCAGCGCAAAAAGAAAAAGACACTTCATTTTGCACTGCTTTCTGATTACCGGGTCGGTGAATTCTACGCCTCCCTGTTCTGTGGATACCGGGACGCATCCTATAAAGAGGATGTCCGGATATCCCTGATGAGCGTCAGGGACCAGTGCAGCGAATGCGTCCGCTTTATCCAGCAGATCCAGAAAGAAAACCAGTACGACGGCTACATCCTTTTCTTTCCGGCACTGGAGCGGTCCCATTACGACCAGATCCTCAAGGTGCTTCCCAAGGGATTTCCGATCGTATCCAACGCCCTCATCGACAACCCGAATATCGCCACGATCACGTTTGACGGATATAATGGCGGTCGGCTGGCCGCCGGGCACTTCCACCGTCTGGGATATCGCCGGCTCGGGATCATCGAGGGACCGGGTTTGCGTCCGGAGAGCCGGTTTCGGACCAACGGTTTTGTGGATTACGTAAATCATAACCCCGAACTGGAGTTGACATGGCGCTTCAACGGGGACTATGAGTACCAATCGGGATTGGATGCCTTCGGGGCCTTGCGCAAGGACTCCGGGGCGCAGGTCGAAGCCGTATTCGCAGCCAACGACAGCATGGCCCTGGGGTTCATGGAAGCCGCCAAAACAGCCGGACTGAACATCCCGTCCGACATTGCCATCCTCGGTTACGACAACCTGCCGGCCGCACAGCACCGGAAACCGACCCTGTCCTCCATCGACACGGATTTCACGGAACTCGGCGCCTCCTCCATCAAGACCCTCAAAAACAAGATCTCACGGCAGGGATACAAGCACGGCACCCTGAGCCTGATCCCGGTCCGCCTGGTCAAGCGGGAATCGACTTCCTCGCAATGATCAATGCAAATTCGTCAGCAATTCCGCTTTGTTGCATGACGGCCGGCACTTGACATTACCTTTCCGTTCAGATAAGTTACCTGTATGTACTGGGCTCCCGTCAATAGCGGAACGCAACGCTGCAACCGAGCCCTTTCGGATGTGATTGTACACTCAATCCATATACTATGCACTCATACGGAACTTGCCGCCTCGCAGTCCACCCGACCCGAAATCTGTTTCCCGATTTTTTGTTTTGCACATTTTTATGCATATTATTTTGCATGAGTATTTGCATAAACCCATACCGGATGGATCACCGTGCAACGTGCTGCTCCTTTCCTTAACCATCTCCTAAAGTGGAATCACTATGAGCAATCGACTACCAGGATGCCAACATCTTATCCATTTCGGACTTGCCATGATGTTGCTGATATTCAGCGGCACCGCCATCGCCCAGCACCAGGTGCGGGGCACGGTCACCGATGCGGAGACCGGAGATCCCCTCATCGGGGTGAATATCGTTGTGCTCGGGACAACCGTCGGGACCACCACCGACATTGACGGTACCTACTCGATGTCCGCTCCCGGGGCTGATGATGTCCTTCAATTTTCCTATCTCGGATTCGAGACCAGGGAGATTCCGATCGACGGCAGGGAACAGGTCGACGTCACCCTAACCTCTGTAGAAATTGTCGGGGAGGAACTGGTTGTTGTCGGCTACGGCGTCCAGCGCCGGCGTGATGTCACCGGTTCCATCGGGCGGGTGGACGGGGAACGCCTGGGGCGCATCCCCACGCAGTCCGTAGACCAGACCCTGCAGGGTGTCTCCGCCGGTATCCAGGTTACCCCGACTTCAGGTGCTCCTGGCGCCAGCTCCATCATCCGCATCCGGGGTGTCGGCACGCTCAACGACGCCTCCCCTCTGTTCGTGGTGGACGGGATGATCCTGGACGACATAAATTTCCTGAACCCCAATGATATCGAGTCGGTCGACATCCTCAAGGACGCATCGGCCGCGGCCATTTACGGAGCGCGCGGGGCCAACGGGGTGATCCTGATCACCACCACACGGTCCACCATCGACCGTCCCACCGAGATCAAGGTCAACACCTACTACGGCTGGCAGGAAGTGGCCCGCACCATACCGCTCACCAACGCCCGCGAGTTTGCCATCCTGGCCAACGAAGCAGCCGCAAACGAAGGCCGCACACCCCCTTTCGAAGACCCCTCCGCCTTTGACAATGGAACCGACTGGCAGGATCAGATCTTCCGCATCGCCCCCATCCGCAGCCTCTCCGTCAGCGCCGCCGGAGGCACCAGCCGCACCGCCTACAACCTGAGCGCCAGCGTCACCGGACAGGACGGCATCATCCACAACAACTACCTGGACCGCTACTCCTTCCGCGTCAACAACGACTACTACCTGACCGACAACATCCAGGTGGGACACAACATGGCCTTCGTCTACGAGGACTACCGTTTCGCACCCAATGTGGTCGGCACCGCCTACCGCGCCGATCCCACCGTGCCCGTCTTCACCGATGACGGCAACTACGCCCCCACGGATGCCCGCGCTTCGGTCGGCAACCCGGTGGCGGACCTGGAGTTCAACAGCAAAAACGAGAACTTCCGGCAGCGGCTCACCGGTAACGCATACGTTAACATCGACTTCCTGGATTATTTCCGGTACCGCTCCAATTTCGGGGTCGATATCAACCGGACCCACAACCGCAACTTCTCCCCGATCTATTTCGTCTCTGCGATCCAGCAGAGCGAGCAGCGCTCTATCAACGTCAGCTCCAACTACTCCAACAAGATCCTGTGGGAAAACACGCTGCAGTTCCAGCGCACCATCAACGAGCACCGCATCGACGTGCTCGGCGGGGTGACTTTCGAACAGTTCCGCAGCGAAAACCTGGGCGGCGGCCGCAACAACGTGATCGGCGACGACCCCTCCCTGTGGTACCTCAACGCCGCCGACGACAGCGAAGGCATGACCAACTTCAACTCCGCCGGGGAGTGGGCCATCTTCTCCGTGCTCGGCCGGACCAACTACACGCTGCGCAACCGGTACATGCTGACGACATCGCTGCGCTACGACGGTTCCTCCCGTTTCGGCGACCTGAACCGCTACGGCTGGTTCCCGTCGTTCGGACTGGGCTGGGTCGTCACGGACGAACCCTTCTTCCCCGACCTGACGTGGCTGGACCTGATCAAGCCCCGGGCCAGCTGGGGTATCCTTGGCAACGACCGGATCGGCAACTACGAGTACGCCGCCCTGGTGGCCGGAAACCTGAACGCCGTCTTCGGTCCGGGCGGAACCATCTACTTCGGCGCCCTGCCCATCAGCCTGTCCAACCCCGAGATCCGCTGGGAGGAAACCACCCAGACCAACATCGGTATCGAGACCATGTTCCTGAACCAGCGCCTGACCATTGACGCGGACTACTACCGCCGCGACACGGATGGCATCCTGGTCGCCATCCCCATCCCGGGCTACATCGGGGTGGAAGGGCAGCCGATCGTCAACGCCGCCGAGGTGCGCAACACCGGCCTTGAGCTCACGGTCAACTGGAGTGAATCCCGCAGCAATTTCTTCTACAGCATCGGCGGGAACCTGACCACGGTCAACAACGAGGTCCTTTCTCTGGGACGCGGCAACGAGGACATCTTCGGTGGCGGCGTAGGCATCGGCGGCATGCTGGCCACCAGAACCGTCGTAGGCAAGCCCATCGGAACCTTCTTCGGCTACAAGACCGACGGCATCTTCCAGAACCAGGACGAAATCGACGCCGGTCCTCTGCGCGGCGGGGAACAGCCCGGCGACATTCGCTATGTCGATTTCACAGGCGACGGACAGATCACCACCGACGACCGGGTGGAACTGGGATCGCCCATCCCCGACCTGATCTTCTCCTTCAACCTGGAGTTCGTCTTCCGCGGCTTCGACCTGAGTACCGCTTTCACCGGACAGGTTGGCAACAAGATCTACAATGCCAAGAAACAGGCACGTTTCGGCACCCCAAATTACGAGCGTGACGCCCTGGACCGGTGGACCGAGGACAACCCGAGCACCACTTATCCGCGCATCACCGATGGTGGACACAACTATCTTGTCTCCGACTTTTTCATTGAGGATGGCGACTTTCTAAAGCTCCAGAACCTGACGCTTGGATACACCATTAGCAGCCAGATCAGTGAGCGGATCGGATTGAGCACCCTGCGCATGTACGCCAGCGCCTCCAATCTGTACACATGGACCGGCTACGAGGGCTACACCCCCGAGGTCGCCAGTTCCTCTGTCATTGCCAACGGGATCGATAGTGCCTTCTATCCGTTTGCACGCACCATCAACCTGGGTATCAACGCCACCTTCTGAGGAAGCGGCGAAAACGGATGCACCATCTGACCTTACAAATCCAAATGAACAGACAGATGAAAAAGAATCTACACCCCACCCTGCCCGCAGCAAACGCATTTCACGCGCACCTGCTGCGCCTGCTGCGAAATTCACTGCCGGCCTTGCTGGTCCTGATCCTTTTCACGGGCTGCGACAGCTTCCTGGACAGGACACCACTGGGACAGCAGACCACCGAAAACTTCTTCACCAACGAGGAGGAGGCGGTCCAGGCGACAAACGCCAGTTACAACAAGCTGCGCGACTATAACATCCACGTCTTTAATTTTCTCGGACTCACCGACATTATCTCCGATGATGCCACCAAAGGCAGCACGCCCACGGACGCGGCGTTCCTCACCGAACTGGAGAACCTGACGCACGATGCCGGGCACCAGTCAACGCTTGACTGGTGGATCGGAAACTACCAGGGCATCTACCGCACCAACGTAAACCTGCAGAACCTGCCGAACACGGATATGAATCCGGATCTGCGCAACCGTCTGATGGCCGAAAACAGGTTCCTGCGGGCCTATTTTTACTTCAATCTGGTCCGCGGCTACGGCGATGTCCCGCTCATCACCACTCCCCTCACACCCGATGAATACGACCAGCAGCGGGCCCCTGCCGCCGACGTGTACGCCCAGATCATCGAGGACCTCGAATTTGCCGCGGAACACCTGCCCCTCAAGTCGCAGTACCCGTCCGCCGACCTTGGCCGGGCAACAAAGGGGGCGGCCGAGTCCATGCTCGCCCGCGTCTATCTCTACCTGGAGGACTATGACCAGGCCGATTCCTACGCCCGCAGCGTGATCGTCTCAGCGGAATACGATCTGCTGGATGATTACTTCATGATCTTCACCGATCAGGGTGAAAACTCAGTGGAATCCATCTTCGAAGTCCAGGCCACGGCCACCGAGGAAGCAACCGGCGGAAGCCAGTTCGCACAGGTACAGGGGGTGCGGGGTACGCCCAACCTGGGGTGGGGATTCAACCGCCCGTCGCGTGACCTCGACGCGGCCTATGAGCCGGGCGACCTGCGGCACCAGGCCACCATCCTTTTCCCGTGGGAGGCCCTGCCCGACGGTTCGGGCCGGACGGTCATCGAAAACCAGACCATGGAAGACGAACGCTACAACAAGAAGGCGTTCGCAGCCGGTTTCCCCGGAACCATCGACAACTATCCGGTGAATATCCGGCGCTTCCGCTACTCCGATCTGCTGCTCATCGCCGCCGAAGCCGCCTATCACAACGGCAGCGAAGGCGACGCCCGCCAGTTCCTGAACGATGTGCGCGAGCGTGCCCGGGTCGGACGCACCCTGACCATCGGTATCCTCCCGGAAAACGCCTCATCGCACATGGAAAACGTGCTCAATTTTGGAAATCTGGACACGCGGGTCTTTGCACGGATGGTGCACGCCGGCGGTCCGGCCGCCCAGGCCGGCATCGAGCCGTTCGACCACGACCTGGATCGCGGTCGGGTACGCGCCAACATGCTCGACATGATCGTCTCGGTCAACGGCATTGCCATCACCGACCGCGACTCGTTCCTGGATGCCGTGGATGCGCAGAGTGCCGGCGCCACGGTCCCGGTCGTCATCCACCGGATCCGTCACGGACAGAACGCCGAAGAGCTCACCATGAACGTGACCGTGCAGGAGCTGCTGCCGGATGTCACCGCAGCCGGACAGGCACTGCTGGATGCCATCTGGCACGAGCGCCGCGTGGAGCTGGCCATGGAGCAGAAGCGCTGGTTCGACCTGATCCGCCAGGGCCGCGCCGCCCAGGTGATGCAGGACCTTGGCAAGAACTTCGTACCCGGCAAGCACGAGCTCTTCCCGATCCCGCAGAACGAAATCGACCTGAGCAACCGGGCCCTGACGCAGAATCCCAATTGGTAAATCGTGAAGCTGGCGGGCACCCGCATCTGTCATTGGTGCCCGCACAGACTGAACCGAGCCGAGACCTGCACTAACCGAACACGGAAATCCAAAGTCAATGCTGTTCCAATCGCTGCAAATGCTCGGCCGGATGCAGAATGTCCGGCTGATAACCTGGCGGCCACCCGCCATGCTGGTGCTCACCATTACCGCGCTTGCATTCCTGCTGTCCTGTGGACCCGGCGAGCGGCCGCCCTCCGATTTGCCCGGCCCCGAGCCGACATGGCAGCCGAACGAAGAGCAGCAGGCATTCCTGGACCGGCTCCAGGAGGATACGTTCCGGTTTTTCCAAGAGACTACAAATCCTGAAAACGGCATGGTCCCCGACCGCTATCCCGATCCGCCTTTCGCCAGTATTGCCGCCGTGGGATTCGGGCTGTCCGCTTGGATCATCGGCGTGGAACGCGGTTACACCACCCGCGAGGAAGCCGCTGAAATCACACGCAACACCATCCGGTTCTTCTGGGAAGCCCCGCAGGGTCCCGAGCCGGAAGGCAATGCCGGCTACCGGGGCTTTTTCTACCATTTCCTGGATATGGAAACCGGCACACGCTACAGGACCAACGAACTTTCGACCATCGACTCGGCGCTGCTGCTGGCCGGCATGCTCACATCACAGCAGTACTTTGACCGCGACGATCCCGTCGAGCGGGAGATCCGGGCGCTGACCGACTCCATCTATGCGCGCATGGACTGGCAGTGGATGTACTCGGTGAGCGATCCGCCGCTGATCAGCATGGGCTGGAATCCCGAGTCGGGCCACATCGAACACGACTGGCGCGGATATGATGAAGGGATGATCCTCTACATCCTCGCCCTGGCCGCGCCGGTGCACACCGTTCCGCCCGTGGCCTGGGAAAAATGGACCGAAACCTATATCTGGGACACGTTCTACGGATACGAGTATGTGAATTACACCCCTTTGTTCGTCCACCAGTACTCCCACATGTTCGTCGATTTTCACGGCATACAGGATGAGTACATGCGGACAAAAGGCATCGATTACTTCGAGAACTCACGCCGGGCGACCCTGGCACAGCGGGAATATGCCATCGACAATCCCAACGGCTGGACCGGCTACGGGGAGAACGTGTGGGGCCTGACGGCCTGCGACGGTCCTGGCTATGCCATGCTGACGGGCCCGGGTGGCACCGAACGCGAGTACCTCGGCTACAGCGCCCGGGGCGCCAGCGCCGCCTATGTCAACGACGACGGGACCATCGCCCCCACGGCGGCAGGCGGATCGGTGCCCTTCGCACCGCAGCAGACGATTGAGGCGCTCCACCACATGTACCGCAACTACGGTGATGCCATTTACGGCCAATACGGCTTTCTCGACTCGTTCAACTTTACCTTTCCGGTGGATGCGGGTCTGGACGATGACATCTGGGTCAACGACCAGTACCTGGGCATCGATCAGGGCCCGATCCTCATCCAGATCGAAAACTACCGCAGCGGCCTGATCTGGCAGCTCATGCGGGAAAACGAGCACCTCCGGCGAGGCCTCACGCGGGCCGGCTTCACCGGCGGCTGGCTCGACGACAATTAATGACATTTTGACAAAAATACTGCCCGGTCCCGCCCTGACTTGCGGACCGGATCACCAAATAAAATCGACCAAGATGAAATGTCCATGACGGCAATCCGATACACAGGAGCATGATTATCATCGTCATGGACATTCTATGCGACCTAATAAATCAAAGATTTAAAACTCATGAAAAACATACGATTACACCTGACCGCACCCATCCTCCTGCTGCTGTCCATGCTGATGTTCACGACATCATGCGACACGACGGAAGCCGGAACCCAGAGCGATGCACGCGTTTCGCGCAGCAGCGACTCCCCCGTCCGTTTCACCGAGCTGAGGCATCCGGAGAAGGTCGATTCGGTGCTTGCGCTCATGACCATGGAAGAGAAGGTCGGCCAGCTCAACCTGCTCAGCAGCGGCTTTGCCGAAACCGGCCCGGTACTCAGTGAGGAGTACCGCGACATGATCTTCGAAAGCAAGCTGGGCGGGGTGTTCAATGCGCATACCGTCGAGCACACGCTGGAACTGCAGCGCATTGCCGTCGAGGAGACCCGGCTGGGCATCCCCCTGCTGTTCGCTTTTGACGTCATCCACGGACATCGCACCATCTTTCCCGTGCCTCTGGCCGAATCGGCCACCTGGGATCCCGGGCTGATCAAAAAAGCCTCGCGCATCTCCGCCAAGGAGGCCTCGGCTGCCGGCCTGCACTGGACGTTCACACCCATGATCGACATCTCACCCGATCCGCGCTGGGGCCGTATTGTCGAGAGCCACGGTGAAGACCCCCTGCTCAATTCCCGCTTCGGCGTTGCACGCATAGAGGGATTCCAGGGTGAGGATCTCTACGACGTGACCACCATCATGGCCACCGCCAAGCACTTCGCCGCCTACGGCGTGCCGGAAGCCGGCCGCGACTACAACACGGTCGACATCTCCGAACGCACCCTGCGCGAGGTCCACCTGCCGCCGTTCAAGGCCGCTGTTGATGCCGGCGTGCGCACGTTCATGACCGCTTTCAACGAATACGACGGCGTGCCCGCCACCGGCAGCGATTTCCTGTTCAACAGGATCCTGCGCGACGAGTGGGGCTTTGACGGCTTCGTGGTCACCGACTACACCGCCATCATGGAGATGATGCCGCACGGCTACGCCCGTGACGAGGCACACGCCGCCGAACTGTCGATCAACGCCAATGTGGACATGGACATGATGAGCCAGATCTTCCTCAACGAGCTGCCCGGACTCGTGGAGCAGGGTATCGTGAAAGAGGAGCAGGTGGATATGGCCGTCGCCCGCATCCTCGATATGAAATTTGATCTTGGGCTGTTCGACGACCCCTACCGCTACTCCGACTACGACCGGGAGACGGAGACCATCATGCGCGAGGATTTCCTGGAGTTCGCCCTGGAAGTGGCCCAAAAATCGATCGTGCTGCTGAAAAACGAAGACCAGACGCTTCCGCTTTCGAAAGACACCGGCCACATCGCGGTCATCGGTCCGCTCGGCGACAACCAGTACGACCTGCTCGGATCGTGGTCGGCCGCCGGGGAGTGGACCGACAACGTCACGCTGCTGCAGGGCATCCGCAATGCCGTTCCGGAAAACACCCGCGTGAGCTATACCGAAGGGGCGAAACTGGACCTGCACGATGATTCGCAGGCGGGCTTTGATGAAGCGCTGCAACTGGCCCGCCAGGCCGATGTGGTCATCATGGCCCTCGGCGAAGGACGCCACATGAGCGGCGAGGCGGCCTCACGCACCAACATCGATCTGCCCGGAGCTCAACAGGAGCTGCTTGAAGCCATTCACGAAACCGGAACGCCCGTCGTGCTGGTGCTTATGGCGGGACGTCCGCTGGACATCCGCTGGGCCGATGAACACATCCCGGCCATCGTGAACGCCTGGTATCTGGGCACGCGCTCCGGCGACGCCATCGCCTCTGTGCTGTTCGGCGACCACAATCCCGGCGGCAAGCTCACCATCAGCTGGCCCTACAACGTGGGACAGATCCCCAACTACTACTACGCCAAAAAGACCGGGCGTCCCATTGATCCCGACCAGCGCTATACCTCCAAGTTCATCGACGCACCGAACGCTCCCCTCTATCCTTTTGGATACGGCCTGAGCTACACCAGCTACGAATACGACAACCTGCGGCTCAGCGAATCAGAGATCGGCAACACCGGCCGGCTGACCGTCTCGGTGGACGTGACCAATACCGGCGACCGGACCGGCGACGAGATCGTGCAGATGTATACGCGGAAGATGGTGGCCAGCGTTACACAACCAGTACGACAATTGCGTGACTTCACCCGCATCACCCTGGAACCCGGACAGACCGAAACGGTCACCTTTGACCTCGAGGCAGGGCAGCTCCAATATCTGGATCAGCAACTCGAACCCGTGCTGGAGCCCGGCACCGTAAGGGTCTACGTGGGTCCCAACGTAGCCGAGACGCTCGAAGCATCTTTTGAAGTCCGCTGAAACACTTGAACCCACAAATATACACTTGCATAACACCCCGCATTTCGTTAGACTTTTGATAGATGTTTGCACTTTAATTTGCATAGTTTTTTGCACAAACGGACCACAATAACCACACATAAAAGGAGTGATTATGAAGATCAAATTACTGACGTGCCTGCTTGTTGCGGGTCTGTTCGGACTGCAGCAGGCCGCAGCACAAAATTACATGGTGATCGAGGACTTTGAGGATCCGGACCTGATCACCATCCCGATCAACAACATGACCGACGGCGGCGTCGACAATGAGGACGCCTTCACGGTCGTAGACAACCCGGCGCCCGACGACGTGAACGACAGCGGACAGGTGCTTCAGTACCTGCGTGCCCATGACGGGAACCCATGGGGTGGCTTCTGGAGCATCCCCTGGGACCCCCTCGAAATGGATGAAATGAAATACACCCACTACCATGTCTGGAAGCCACGCATCAGTGCGGTACGGTTCAAAATCGAAGGAAGTGACGATACCGATGACATGGAGCACGAGTCCATTGATGAACAGACTGTCATCGAGGGTTGGGAACACATGGCATTTTATTATCCGGATGCCGTAGGTACCTATCCGGTGATTGCCGTAATGCCGGATTTCAACGATCCGGTAGATCTGGATGAGAACATCCTGATCTATATCGACAACATCATCCTCAGCGATTCCCCGGAAGATCCCACCGCCGTCAGCGCCGAGATTGGTGAACTCCCGGTGCAGCTGGCACTGCGCCAGAACTATCCCAACCCGTTCAACCCGTCGACGAGCATCACCTTCGAGCTGAACAACCCGCAGCACGTGACCCTGAACGTGTACGACATCCAGGGACAGCACATCACAACCCTGGTGGATGGACAGCGTGCGGCTGGTGAGCACCACGTCACTTTTAACTCAGGCGACCTGGCAAGCGGAATGTACCTGTACCGCCTGGAGACACCGCAGCGCACCATCACGCGCGCGATGACGCTGATCAAGTAGCAGATCAGTCATTACGATTATGGAAGGCGATCCCGGTTCATTAAGACGGCCGGGATCGTTTCTCTCCTTCCCCTTCAATCCGCCCTTCCGGCCACAGTGATGGCCATCTGCACATCTTTGCCTGCAGGTGATGAAGGTTATATGCTCATCCCGCATCCACCAACATCGCTGCCATAACGCATCGACTATCCATCCGTCTCTCTTGTCTTTCCATTTTTTTCTGCTTTGGAAACCTCTGGCTGCCGGGGCAAGGACACCCTGAGTACGGAACTGCCTGTCCTTTCCTACAACACCGAAACGGGACCGCGACATCCGGGATGTTCAGTGTTGCAATCCCCAAAAACAGGATCATACCATGAAAAAAAATCTACTGCTGCTCATAGCGCTGC
>SKWQ01000137.1 GCA_007128855.1 Balneolales bacterium | reverse complement strand
CCGCCAGGTTCAGATATCCGCTCTCGGCCGATTCCAGCGCCTTCTCAGAGAAATCCGTCGTGCTCCGGTAGTGGCTCTGAAGCAGGAAGAAACGGATCACTTCGGGCGTCCAGGCGCGGCTGAGCAGGTCGTGCGTGCCCGTGAAAAACTGCTCCAGCGTGATGGCGTTGCCCAGCGACTTGCCCATCTTCTGGCCGTTGAGCGTGACCATGTTGTTGTGCATCCAGTAGCGCACGAACGGCGCATCATGGGCCCCCTCGCACTGGGCAATCTCACACTCGTGATGCGGGAACTGGTTTTCCAGCCCGCCGCCGTGGATGTCGATGGTTTCCCCCAGGTACTTGGTGGCCATGGCCGAGCACTCAATGTGCCACCCCGGGAATCCATCCCCCCAGGGGGAATCCCATTGCATGATGTGCGACTCATCGGCCTTCTTCCACAATGCGAAATCAGCCGGGTTCTTCTTGTCACTGCTGCCCTCAACGCGCGAACCCGACTCGGCCTCATCCAGGGTGCGTCCGCTCAGCTTGCCGTAATCCGGCAGTGAGGTGACATCGAAATAGACGTTGCCGCCGACCTCGTAGGCGTGTCCCCTGTCGATCAGCTTCTTGATCATGGCGATCTGCTCGGGGATGTGTCCGGTCGCCCGCGGCGAGATATCCGGACGGAGTACATGCAGCCGGTCCATGTCGCGGAAGTACCGATAAGTGTATTTTTCGGCGATTTCCATGGGCTCCAGACGCTCTATGCGCGACTGTTTTGCCATCTTGTCCTCACCCTCGTCCGCGTCGTCGGTGAGATGGCCCACATCCGTGATGTTCTGGACATAACGCACCCGATAACCCAGATACCGGAAATAGCGCACCACCATATCGAAACTGACATAGCTCTTGGCATGCCCCAGGTGCGGATCGCCGTACACTGTTGGACCACAAACATAAATTCCTACAAAACCCTCCTGGAGGGGGACAAACGCCTCCTTTTTCCGGGAAAGGGTGTTAAACAGCTGAAGTTCTTGCATGATGTAAAAACTGACGGATCAGATCAATATTTTCAAATTTACCGTGGTCGGAATGCGTTCCTTTTCAACACTCAAGATACGAAAGGAGCGGTGAAAGGATAAATGCCGATTGTGTTTTTGCCGTTGTCCCTGAATTGGGTCGTAATTTTTCATATTGTCGGCAACAGATTGGGTGGGAATTGTTATTTTGTAGTGCAAATTTGTGATTAGGACAGACAGCGAACCATCTCATTTTCTCAACAGGACCATGACCGATCCGAAAAAAAGAGAGCTCTACCAGAAACAGGGAAAGGACATCGAACAGTTGTTCCGCCACGGACTGGAGGGGGTCTCACCCGAAAACATCGTCCGCTCTTCGGTTTCAATGGAGGATGACCGGCTGACCATTTGCGGACGCTCCTACGCCTTGGCCGAGGACCGGCGCATCTGGGTGTTCGGATCCGGCAAGGCAGCCGGACGCATGGCGCTCGAACTGGAAAACATCCTCGGCAAGCACGTCTACGATGGCATCGTCATCTGTCCCTACGGCCTGAAAACGGCCACCAGGCGCATCCAGCAGTTTGAAGCCGCCCATCCCGTCCCCGACCTGAACAGCCTCACAGCTACCTATGAGCTGGTGGAAGTGGCTTCAGGCGTCAGGGAAGACGATCTTGTCATTTACCTGATCAGCGGAGGCAGCTCCTCGCTGCTCTGTATGCCCGGTGAGGATCTGGAGTTCGAAGAGGTCCGGGCGCTGTACCGCCAGCTCTTGCAGAGCGGGGCGCCCATCGGCGAGGTCAACCGCATCCGCAAAAGCATCTCGCAGGTCAAAGGAGGGAAACTGCGACCGCATTTTGGCAGCGCCACTGTCGAACTCCTTGCGGTTTCAGACGTTCCGGGCAACGATCCGGCAGATATCGGTAGCGGTCCGCTGGTGGATGATCATATTTCGCCGGGTGAAGCGCTTGAGCTCATGCGCAAATATGACATCGACAAGAAAATCCCGTCGGCGGTCGTGCGCTTTCTGGAGCGGGGCGGTGTGAAAGATCCGGGCGCCAGGGGCCTGTCCGGGTTCAAAACGCACGTGACGGTCGTGGCCAGTGCTGAAAAAGTGGCCGAAACGGTGCGCAAACAGGCAGAGACCATGGGGTACCACGCGTGGGTGGATACGGATTTCGTGACCGGGGAAGCCCGCCAGGTCGCCAAGAAAATCGCCGAAAAAGCCGTGGATGTGCTGGCCCGTGACAAACCCGTGGCAAAACCGGCGGCGCTGATCTTCTATGGCGAGACCACCGTCACCGTGACGGGCTCCGGAAAGGGCGGACGCAACCAGGAGCTGGCCCTGAGCGCTGCCATGGCGCTGGAAGGCCGGCACTGCATCACCCTGCTGAGCGGCGGCACCGACGGCAAGGACGGTGAAACCAACGCGGCAGGTGCCATTGTCAACGGCCAGTCGGTCCTGGATGCGCGTGAAAAAGGCATCGAACCGGAATCCTTCCTGAAAAACAACGATTCGTGGACTTTTTTCAACAGGACAGAAGGATTGCTTCTGACGGGCGTTACGGGCAATAATCTTATGGACATTCAAATAGTATTGGTCGAGAAATGACTTGGGACGCGCCCGGCTACCTCTGGTTTTTACTGCTGCTGCCGTTCCTGTACGGTCTGAGCTGGTATTTGAGATACCGCCTTCGGAAAAAGCGGGAACGCTATTTTTCCGACCAGGTCTTCAGCCAGCTGCAGACCAATATCAAACCGACGGCGCTCCGGACCAAGGAGGGACTGTTTTTTGCCGGCCTGTTCTTTTTGTTCATCGCCCTGGCCGGACCCAAGATCGGTACGGAAGTGCGGGAAGTGAGCCGTGACCAGCTCGACCTGATCGTCGCCCTGGATCTGTCGCTGAGCATGCTGGCCGAGGATGTGCGCCCCAGCCGACTGGAAAAGTCACGGTTTGAGATCAACAGGATGCTTCGGTACCTGGAAGACGACCGGATCGGACTCATTGTCTTCACCGGGCACGCCATGCTCCACTGTCCGCTGACCACCGACTACTCGGCCTTCCGGATGTTCCTGGATATTGCCGAACCCGGCATCATGCCATCGACAACCACAGATCTCCAGCCCCTGTTCCGCGAGGCGGTATCTGCTTTTGAATCCTCCGACCGCGCCGTCGGCAATCCGGCCCGCGTGCTCATCATCTTTTCGGACGGTGAGGACCAGTTTGACCGCTACAGCGAACCGCTGCAACAGCTCCTGAGCATGGGAGTGCACATTTTTACGGTCGGAATCGGTACCGAAGAGGGTGGAAGGATCCCGGTCGTCGATCCCGAATCCGGCATTTTTCGCGATTTTCACAGGGACCGGCAGGGACGTGTGGTGACCACCAGGCTGCAGCCGGAACGCCTTCAGGAGATGGCAGACCTCTCCGGCGGACAATACTTCCAGATTTCCCGGACCGCCCACAGCATCGAGGGGTTCATCCGGCAGCTCGACCGGCTCGATCGCGGCACCTTTGCCACCGAAGAGATCACCCGGTATCAGAACCGCTACTACATCCCCGCATTTTTCTCCCTGCTGTGTTTCCTCGCAGTACTTTTCATTCCCGGATACAGACCGGAAGAAACCCGCAAGCAAAACTGAATCACCATAATGATCGCATTTTTTGTCCTGGACCTGGACGGCTGCCTCACCTACCCATTTGAAACCCCTGACTGGAAATCGGTCTCGAAAATCCGCGAATATCAACTGCAAAGCGGCAAGGATGACACCATTCCCGCACTCAGTCTGTGCACCGGCCGGCCGCTGCCGTATGCCGAAGCGGTGGCACAGTGGATGGGCATCCGCGACACCATCATCTTTGAGAGCGGCGGCGGTTTTTTCCACCCGCAGACAAACGAACTGACCTGGTCGCCCCATTTCACGGACGATATCGCCCGCAAATCCCTCGAGATCCGCTCCTGGTTTGCCAATGACGTGCTGTCGCGATTCCCCGGGGTGATGCTCGAATTCACCAAGCATACCGATGTGGGCATGGTACACACCGATGTCGACGAGATAGCCCGGGTCTACGAAATTGCGCAGAAACGCATAGAGGCAGACTATCCCGAGTTCGAGGTGCATCAGACCGGCGTTTCGGTCAACATCATCGTCAAGGCATGCAACAAGGCATCCGGATTGCAGTTTTTTGCGGACAGATATGGCGTGAGCGCCTCGGAGATCGCCTATATCGGCGACTCGACCGGTGACCTGAAGGCCCTCGACTGGGCAGGAGCACCGTTTGCCCCGTCCAACGCCATCCGGGAAGTGCGGGAACGGGCCCGCGTCATGAACGCCGAGGCTACGGCCGGTGTACTGGAAGCCTATGAGGCCATTATTGTACAAAACCGGGGGCTGT
>SKWQ01000023.1 GCA_007128855.1 Balneolales bacterium | reverse complement strand
GCCTTGTTTTGTTTTCCGTATTATTGATTGCGACTCTTTTCACGATCGATACCTTTTCCGAAATGAAATTTTCCGTCTGGATCGAAGCGGCCCGCATTAGGACCCTCCCGGCTTCGCTGATTCCCGTGCTTGTGGGCGCATCCCTGGCGTGGAACCATGACCATTTCCATCTCCCTGCCACAGTAGTGGCTCTCATTTGTGCCATCCTGATACAGATCGGTACCAATTTCGCCAATGATTATTTTGATTTCCGCAACGGTGCCGACACCAGTGACCGCGTTGGTTTCGTGCGGGCTTCGGCCTCCGGTGAAATCGCACCGAATGTCATGTTCGGCGCGGCAGTTGTGACTTTCTCACTGGCTTTTCTTCTTGGGCTCTATCTCGTATTCCATGCCGGATGGCCCATTCTTGTAATTGGCACTGCAAGCATCGCATGCGGAGTGCTCTACACGGGGGGCCCCTTTCCTCTTGCATACAACGGCCTGGGGGATGTGTTTGTCTTCATTTTCTTCGGCCTGGTTGCGGTCATGGGGACCTACTACGTCAATGCTTTGCAATGGTCCGCCGAGGCCTTCTGGGCTGCAGTGGCTGTCGGCGCCCTGTCCACCATGATCCTCACGGCCAACAACTACCGCGATGTCCACACCGATCTCAAGGCCAGCAAACGGACCCTGGCGGTATTGCTTGGAGAACGTTTTACCCGCTGGCAATACCTGCTGCTGACACTGCTCGCATTCGCCATTCCGCCGCATTTCTATTTCCGGGAGTCCTACGATCCTGTGATCCTCCTCCCCATGTTCCTGATCATCCCGGCTGCAATGCTCGTGTATCGTTTCTGGAAAGAAACCCGGAAGGAGCAATTCAATGCCATACTGATCCGCACCGCCCGGTTCATGACCGCTTTTGGAGTCCTTTTTTCCCTCGGTATCGTACTGTCCCGATAACCTGAAATCACAGCTGATCCAAAACCGATGAAAAACGCACCGCTGATCCTTTACCGCTACACCATCCCATTGCGGAAACCATTCATCACAGCTTCTGGCGACATACTGAAACGGGAAGGATTCCTGCTCGGGGATGGCCAGGGTATGTGGACCGAGATAGCTCCGCTGCCCGGTTTTTCTGCCGAATCACTTGATGAAACCGGAGCTTTCCTGACCGAACACCGAAACCGGATCCGATCCGATTTCCGCAGCCGCTCCCTTGACGGGCTACTGGAAGACAGTACCTTGCAACCCGCTCTTTCCCGTCTTCCATCCGTGCGTTTCGGGCTCTCCATGCTCTTCGAACAGCAGAAAGCCACGGCAGCAGGTCTCCCGCTTTACACCTACTGGAAGAACCTCCTGTTCCCTAAAATTCAACGCAACCGGGTCGCTCCCGTGGAAGGGTATGTGCGGTGCAATGCCCTCGTCGGTATCATGGAGCCGGAAAAACGTGTGCAGTTACTCCGTTTCCGCAAGGAATGCGGATTCCGTACCGTCAAAGTGAAGGTTCCGGGCGATCCCGGGGAAGCTTTCAAGGTCATTCGGGACACCTGCCGGACATTCCCCGATATGATGTTCCGCTTCGATGCCAACAGATCGTTTTCCCCCGAACAGTGCAGCTCGTTATTCCAGCAGCTCCAGGGAGAACTGAAAGAAGATGGATGGCCAAAAAATATCGCATATATCGAGGAGCCACTGGCTGAACCGGACCGGGAAACGATTTCCGCACTCCTGCCATTCGGCATCCCTCTTGCATTCGACGAGTCCGTCCGCACTCCCAATGATATCCGTGCGCTGGAATCACATGCCGCCATCAAACACGTGGTCATCAAGCCGATGCTTTTCGGTTCCTTCCCGGAGCTGGAATCTGCCATACGAAGCAAGATGACCGTCGTCATATCCTCAACCTTTGAAACCGCGGTTGGACGCAGACTGCTGGCTCATCTCGCCTCTGTTTGCAACATAAAAAGGGATACTGCACACGGTCTGGATACCGGTTCCCTGCTTAAGGAGGATTTTGCTCCGCGTGAAGCGGGTCCGCACATCCATCTTGGAGAAAAATTCGGACTTGGTCTTTCCGTGGATGAGGGTCACGGCTGGCTCGAGCGGGTTACGGGATTCTGATCTGGCGGATGCCTACACAAACACCAAATAGCATGAACCCCCGGTCACATGGTTTCGCACCAGGTTTTTCAATGGCACATACGGGCGATGCGGTATTCCTGAGCGATGGCAGAAATACCATCCGTTACAGGGATCTGCCGGCAGTGGTCCGAACTGCGGACCACCATCTGCTGACCAACCTGCAGGGAGACGGACCCGATCGGCATCGGGACACAAAATTACCCGCCTGGTTTGGAATCGACACAACACACAGGTTCGAGGCCGTACTGTGGATGGCATGTCTCTGGTTGCGCAATATCCCGTTTGTGCCGTTTTCAATCCATAATCCGGAACCGGCGGCCCTTTTTCGGCCGGATGCGATCATTTTGACTTCACCGGAAACGAAAAAAAACCCGCTGATCACAGAACTGCTCGCTGCCAGGGAGGGAAATCCAACCGTTGCCAGCTTCCTTTCGACCGGCCTCTCGCAATGTCTGGATGCCGGCGCAGGGACCGATCCTGCAAATCTGTTGCAGTCCGCCCCGATCACAGATCCTGACGCCCCGTTTTGCGGCATTGCGACATCGGGCAGCTCCGGCCGTCCCAAACGGGTCGTCCTGCTCCGCGGCAACATGATGGCCGCGACGCAGAATGCCTTCCGGGATATGCAGCGTTTCCCAGATTCATCCAAAGCAAGCCGTGATGATACCTCCAACGCGCCCGGCATCCACTGGGACGACTATCTGTGGGGCAATTGCCTGCCACTCGACCACACAGGTGGACTCACTATTGTTTTCAGGGCGTTGCTCAGCGGAACCGGCATCTTTTTATGGGATCGCTTCGATGAACAGACCATCATCTCCGACCTCCGGGCCCATCCCGAAATCCGTAGGATTTCGCTCGTCCCGACCATGTTGAAGCGTCTTCTTGCGTACGGTTCAGGACAAGGGCTCCAACCTCCGGACCGTTTGGATCAGGTGCTTCTTGGTGGCGGACCGGCCGGCGGGGATCTCATCACGGAGGCCAGGTCGGCTGGATGGCCGGTTAGTTTCAGCTACGGCATGACCGAAACGTGCGGGCAGGTGGTTGCACAAGAATGGATAGACGTCCCGGCACCGGGCTATGATCCACCAGAATCGGCAGGCAAGCCCTTTCCCGGACATGAATTGTCGATACGGGATGGAGCCGGCCGGGAACTGCCTGCCGGTGAAACCGGGCTGTTGTGGGTCCGGGGGCCACAGGTCTTCCCCGGTTATCTGGGCGATGATCGCCGGATCGTCCCCTCCGTATCCGGACCCGACAGGGATGGCTGGTTCGATACGGGTGACTACGCCCGGCTCGATGACCAGGGGAATCTTTTCATTGAGGCGCGCAGGACCGATCTGATCGTTTCGGGTGGAGAGAATGTCAATCCTGTGGAAGTGGAGCAGATCCTGCGCAGTTTTCCGCAAGTCAGGGATGCCGCCGTTGTCGGAGTGAGCGATGACGAATGGGGACAGATGGTCGTCGCATTTATCGTCCCCGAGAAACCCGGAATTTTTCTGGTATCCCTGGAAGACCCCGAAAAACTTCATGACCCGGCGATACGCGGTGAACCGGCACCAAAGGATGCCCATCTTCCGGATGAGGAACGACTGGCACTATTGGCAAATCTGGAGTCGTCTGTGGCCAAATTCTCAGCGGACAACCTCAAACCGCATCAACGTCCGAAAACGTTTTTTTTAACCACTTCGATACCACGTACGGCACTTGGAAAAATTGAGCGTCAGAAACTGCAGGATAAAGCTAGAGGCCTGCCCGGCGGTATATGACATCCACATTCCGCATGTGATGGTCCAGGTCAAACGCCTTATCCAGTTCTTCTTCCTTCAATTGCGATGAGATCCCCGGACTCTTTTCCACCAGTGACCGGAACGGTTTTTTCCCCTCCCAGGCCTGCATGGCGAGCGGCTGCACCAGATCGTACGCATCCTCCCGGGACATGCCTTTCTCGATGAGCATCAGCAGCAATCGCTGTGAGAACACGAGGCCATGGGTATTTGCGATATTCTCCTTCATGTTTTCCGGATAGACGACCAGGTTCTCCATGACCCCGCCAAATCTGTGCAGCATATAGTCCAGCAGAATCAGTGCATCCGGAATGATGATGCGCTCCGCAGCGGAGTGAGAAATATCACGTTCGTGCCAGAGAGGGATGTTTTCATAGGCCGTGACCATGTAGCCGCGCAATACCCTGGCGCATCCGGTGATGTTCTCCGAACTGACCGGATTGCGTTTGTGCGGCATGGCCGATGACCCTTTCTGCCCTTTG
>SKWQ01000018.1 GCA_007128855.1 Balneolales bacterium | reverse complement strand
GTCATAAAAATGGGATATTCTGTAAGTCTTCCAAACCCCGAAAGCTGATGCATTGCGTTGGCTTTCACCTCCTGTTTCCGTACATTAAAAAGAATATTGTTTCGTTGCGGGCCGAATTCCGGTCCCATATTACAGGGATAGTTATTACTTAAAATTTGATCGATACGTTATGTCAAAGAATCTGACGTTCTTCCTGCCATTTCATGGTGAAAAACACACAGAACAAACCGTAGATGCCTTTACTGGCTCCAGGCTGGTCGACGCCGTCCACCTGCTGACCGACAAACCGTCCGGTATCCTAAAAGACAAGACTTCCGACCTTCAGGTCGATGCGCTGCTGAGCAATGCCACGTTCCGCAAGATATTGGACAAAACCAATTCGCCGTATGTGCTGTTGCTTTTAAAGGATACGCTCATCGCCCCCGGACAGTTCTGCCTCGAGCGGATGATCCAGGTGGCCGATGATACCGGCTCCGGCATCGTCTACTCCGATTACCGTGAGACCGACGGTGACAAATCCACCGCACATCCGGTGACCGATTACCAGTTCGGCAGCGTGCGCGACGATTTTGACTTCGGTCCGCTCGTGCTCCTGCGCACCGAGGCGCTCAAAAAGGCTGTCGATGCGTTTGAGAAGGATTTCGATTTCGCCGGCTGGTACGATGTGCGCCTGCGCATTTCCCAGGATTATGCCGTCACCCGTGTCACGGAATTCCTCTACAGCACGGTTGCCACCGATACGCGCAAGTCGGGCGAGAAGATGTTCGACTATGTGGATCCGAAGAACCGCAAGGTGCAGATCGAGATGGAAGAGGCGTTCACCCGGCACCTCAAGGCCATTGGCGCTTACCTGGAACCGGTTTTTGAGGATGTGAAGGACGAGGGCGGCGACTGGCCGGTCGAGGCCTCGGTCGTCATTCCGGTGATGAACCGGGCGCGCACCATCCGCGATGCCGTCGAGTCGGTGCTCATCCAGAAAGTGGACACCGAATTCAACCTGATCGTGGTGGACAACTACTCTACCGACGGCACCACCGAAATCCTCAAGGAAATTGCGGCCAAAGACTCCCGGCTCAAGCACATCGTGCCGGAGCGCAGGGGCCTTGGCATCGGCGGATGCTGGAATGAGGCAGTGTTCAGTAAATTCTGCGGCAAATACGCCATTCAGCTCGACAGCGACGATATTTACAAGGACGAAACCACCGTCCAGCGTATCCTGGATGTGTTCCGTGAGGAAAAATGCGCCATGGTCGTCGGCAGCTACGTGATGACCGACATCGATCTGAACGAGATCCCCCCCGGGGTGATCGACCACCGCGAGTGGACCCCCGAGAACGGGCGCAACAACGCGATCCGTATCAACGGCCTCGGCGCCCCGCGCGCGTTCTACGCCCCGGTGCTGCGCCGTATCCGCATCCCCAATGTGAGCTATGGCGAAGACTACGCCGTGGGCATTGCCATCTCACGCACCTACCAGATCGGCCGCATCTACGATCCGATCTACTGCGTGCGCCGATGGGATGACAACACCGACGCCTCGCTCGACATCCCGAAACAGAACGCGCACAACGCCTACAAGGACAAACTCCGGACGTTTGAGCTGCGCGCACGCCAGTTGAAAAACGCCGGGAAAGCGTAACAGAAACCGGAGAGCAATGAGTGACCAAAGCAAAGTCGACCCCGGACGCTGTCTGACCCCGGAGGAGATGAAACCGTATCTGGAGGGAATCGAAGCTACCGGAAAGGAAGCCGTGCCCGGCAGTCTGGGCAAGGCCGATACCCCCGAAACGATGGCCGCACAGGCGGGCATTGCCAGTGACGCGGCCGGGATCCCGTCCGACCTGGCCATGCAGTCACGTGCCCTGCTGCGCCACCAGCGCGAGCATTGGCCGATGCTGGCCAAAGGGTTCGGGAGTCTGGAAACCGTGCAGTCGCGCACCTTCGACTTCGACGGCTTCGGTATGAACGTGCAGTTCAACCCCGGACGCATCGTCTCCAGTTCGGCCAAAGTCGACAAGAAATCGATCAGGGAGCGCAAGTGCTTCCTGTGCCAGCCGAACCTTCCGCCCGAACAGAAAGGGGTGCTCTTTGGCGAATACATGGTGCTGGGCAATCCATTTCCCATCTTCAGCGAGCACTTCACCATCCCGCACCTGGAGCACGTTCCGCAGCTCATCCGCGACGCCTTCGGGCCGATGCTCGATCTGTCCGCTGCCATGGGCCGGTACTACACGCTGTTCTACAACGGTCCGCGTTGCGGGGCGTCCGCGCCGGACCACCTCCATTTCCAGGGCGGCGAGCGCGGCTTCATGCCGATGGACACCGCCTGGGAGGAAATGGCGGCACGTCATGGCACGTGGATCGCCGATGACGACCGGCTGCGCATGGCCCGGGTGGATGACGGTCTGCGCCGGTACGTGATCCTGGAGTCGGATGACAAGGCCAAGCTGATGCAGCGGTTCGACCAGCTATACAGCGCATTCGCCGAGGCATCGCGCCTGGCCGGATCCGAAGCCGGGGAGGATGAGGAGCCGATGCTCAACATCCTGACGACGCAGGAGGGCGGCCGCTGGCGCGTGGTGGCTTTCCTGAGACGGAAACACCGTCCCGCCCGTTTCTTTGCCGAAGGTGAGGAGAAGATGCTGTTCAGTCCGGCCTCGGTCGATTTCGGCGGCGTGTGCATCACCCCGGTCGAGCGCGACTTCCAGCGCATCACGGCCGATGACCTGCGCGATATGTTCAACGAGGTGTCGGTCACTCCGGAAGTGCTCGACGCCGTCGTCAAGAAATTGTAACCGGCGTGCCGCTGGCGGCACGCAATACCCTATCTTCATGCGAAATCCCATAATCAACTGGATGTCAACGTTATTCGTTTCCCTGCTCCTGATCGGGTGTCAGGGTGAGAGCAGTGGCACCCAGTCCGCATCCCCAACTGACCAAAACACTGAAACGGTTCAAAGTGCCTTGGCGGACCAGGATGTTACAACGGAAGAAGATTCCGCGTCCATCGAACTGTGGCTGACCGAAGGCCTGGCATACTGGCGGCAGTCGGGTGATGTCCCCTCGCTCATTGCGCACTACGCCGAGCACCAGCTTGGGATCACCTACGTGGGCGGGCTCCTGGACGAGCCCGACACCGAGCAGCTGGTCGTCACGCTCGACGGCTCCGACTGTGTGATCTACGTCGAAATGAGCCTGGCCATGGCCATGACCACGATGCAGGCCCGCACCTCCTACGACGCCTTCCGCGAAAACCTGAAACTCATCCGCTACCGGGAAGGGGAGATCGACGGCTATCCGAGCCGGCTCCACTATTTCAGCGACTGGCTGCTCACCAACCAGGAAAAAGACCTGGTGGACCTGCAGTTCCAGGACGAAGGACTTCCGGACATCGAACCGCCGGATTTCATGAGCCGCAACCGGGAAAACTACCGGCACATGGCCGGTGACGACGAAATCTACCGGGAGATCCGGGCCATGGAAGAGCGCCTTTCCGGCATGCGCCTTGCCTATATCCCGCAGGAGCGTATCCCCGAGTTCGAGGACCGCTTTCAAACCGGCGACATTCTGGGATTTGTCACCACTATCGAGGGCCTGGACATCACCCACACCGGACTGGTCAAAATGGACGGCGACCGCGCCGGTTTCTACCACGCCAGCATGACCGGATCGGTGATCGTGGATCCCGCCACCATCCACGAATACACGAATAACCGCCGCAATATCAACGGCATTGTAGTCGCACGACTGACGTCACCCCAAATGTGACCGGCATGGGAACGGACGCAACCGGCAGGGGGACAACCAATTCAGCCATCCGGTTCGGGGTGGATGCGGTTGTCGGTGCGGCCAAGGGCGATGCAGTCAAAGTTGATGCGGCCAAAGTCGGTGCGGAGGCTCACATCAAAGTACTACGGGGGCTGGAATCCTCCCTCAAAACCGGCTCCTGGGGCATGGTGACCAATGATGCCGCCCGGTGCGCCGAAAACGCCGAACTTCTATCCCGCAAGGCGCTGGTGGATGCCGGTGTGCCGCTGACGCAGCTTTTTTCACCCGAACACGGCATCTCGCGTTACGGAGCCGACGGCAAGGCGATGGACGACGATACCGATCCGGCGACCGGCCTGCCCGTCTGCAGCCTCTATGGCAGGACGATGCGTCCGCCCGCGGAAATGCTCGAACCCCTATCCGGGGTCATCTTTGACATCCCGGATGTCGGAAGCCGGTTTTACACGTACATCTGGACCTTGTCGCACGTCATGGAGGCGTGCGCCGAAGCCGGGCGTCCGCTGGTGGTGCTCGACCGGGTAAACCCGGTCGGCGGGGATCTGTGCGCGGCCGAGGGGCCGGTCCTGGATGTTGCCAACTGCGGCAGTTTCCTCGGCCGCGCACCGATCCCGGTCCGCCACTCCCTCACGGCCGGTGAGCTGGCCCGCT
>SKWQ01000193.1 GCA_007128855.1 Balneolales bacterium | reverse complement strand
GGCAGGGACGGCGGTAGCGGCAGGGACGGCGACGGTGGAACGGAGACCGATGGTACCGGTACGGACAGCAGCTCCGTGACGCACAGTGGCGTCACAATGGGCAGCGGGACGCCCGCGGCCGCACGCAAAAAGGCGGCCGCCAGGGAGGCGCTCCGGCAGACCGAAAAGCAGGGGATCATCGCCCAGATGTCGCTTTTCCAGACCCAGATCGATCCCAACCTGGAGACGGTCCGGAACAAGCTGGAGGGTGTGGACCCGAACCGCATCACCCCAATCGAGGCGCTGATGCTGATCACCGAGCTGCGCCGCACGCTGATGCGTCCGGACGATGAGTGATATTTACAGCGGCTCGAAGCGCGCCTGGAAGAACCGCAGATATTTCGGCTCGTATACCATTTTGAGCCCGTTGATCTTTTTGCGGTTTTCGTAGACTTCGGCAACCGATTCGGCCACCACATCCATATGCGCCTGCGTGTACACGCGCCGCGGAATGGTCAGTCGCACCAGTTCCAGTTTGGGATAGTTGTGGTCGCCCGTCCCGGGATTGCGTCCGGCCGAGACCACACCGCGCTCCATGGAGCGGACCCCGGCGTCAAGATAGAGCTCGGCGGCCAGCGTCTGCGCGGGAAAAGCATCCTGCGGGATATTCGGAAGGATCTTGCGGGCATCCAGGAAAACGCCATGGCTTCCGATAGGGCGCACCACGGGGATGTCCCAGTTGATCAGCTTGTCGCCGAGGTACTGGACCTGTCCCACCCGTGCGCGGATGTGATCTTCCTGCACCGACTCGGCGATTCCCAGTGCCATGGCCTCCATATCGCGTCCGGCCAGCCCGCCGTAGGTGTGCAAACCTTCATACACAACCACAAGGTTGCGCGCTTCCTCGAAAATTCCGTAGTCATTGATGGCAAGGAATCCGCCGATGTTGACGAGTGCGTCCTTTTTGGCGCTCATGGTGGCGCCGTCGGTCAGGTCGCAGATTTCAAGGACGATTTCGGCGACGGGCTTGTCGGCGTAACCCGGTTCCTTCATTTTGATAAAGTAGGCGTTCTCGGCGACGCGGGTCATGTCATGGATGATGGGGATGCCGTGCTTCTGTGTCAGTTCGCGCACCAGGCGAAGGTTTTCTAGGGAGATGGGCTGTCCGCCCGCCATGTTGACCGAAGTGGAGATGCTCACGTAGGGGATGTGGTCGGCGCCGTGTTTTTTGATCAGTTCTTCCAGCTTGTTCAGGTCCACATTGCCCTTGAAGGGGTGCTCGTTCTCGGGATCGTGCGCCTCGTCGATGATCACATCGGCAAACGTGCCGCCGGCCAGCTCCTGGTGCAGGCGCGTGGTGGTGAAATACATGTTCCCGGGAACCACGTCGCCCTGTTTGATCATGATCTTTGAGATGAGGTGCTCTGCGGCACGGCCCTGGTGGGTCGGTACCATATACTTGTAGCCGTAGTGGCTGCGGACCGCATCCTCCAGGTGGTAGTAGTTACGGCTTCCGGCGTAGGCCTCGTCGCCGAGCATCATGCCGGCCCATTGGCGGTCGCTCATGGCCGAGGTGCCGCTGTCGGTAAGCAGGTCGATGTAGACATCATCGGAACGCAGCAGAAAGGTGTTGTACCCGGCTTCTTCAATGGATTTTTGGCGTTCTTCCCGTGTGGTCATTTTTACGGGCTCCACCATCTTGATCTTGTAGGGCTCCGCCCAGGAACGACGTTTCGGAGGTTTCATAATGATCTCGCTTGGAGTGAAAAATGAAATAATTTCGATGATACCCTTGCGGCCTGCGATCGGCGGCGTCTGACTGCCGGCAGTGGGCCGAAGACGCTAACCGTAATCCAGTGTACGGCGGCAGCCAGCGGTCGGACGGCAATCGCAAAGCTTTGGCGTAACATACGACACCCCGGCAAAAGATGAAACAGCCGTGTCGGTGGTTCGTCATGTTGTAAGCGCTTTTTCTTGCCTTGTGTGGCGGTTTCATGTAACTTGAGGCGGCAGCAGCCATTATCCTGCACCATTATTTTTCTGTAACCGATTGGCCGTTACGGTCTGTCTGGTTACGTGGTTCCAGTCCGGGGCGGACCAGGACCGGCGGACGAGACCCCGTCCCACATATTCATCTCATTATTAAATAGGAGCAAGCATGAAATCCCGCAGAAAAAACGTCATCATTATCGGCGCAGCCGGCCGTGATTTCCACAATTTCAATATCTGTTACCGCGACAAACAGGAGTATAACGTAGTGGCGTTCACCGCCGCTCAGATCCCGGACATCGACGGGCGGCAGTATCCACCCGAGCTGGCCGGACCGCTGTATCCCGAGGGCATCCCCATCCGCGCCCAGTCCGACCTGCCGGTGCTGATCCGCGACCTGGACGTCGATGTGTGTGCGTTTTCCTACAGTGATATCTCCTATCAGGAGGTGATGAACGTGGCGTCGGTTGTCAATACCGCCGGGGCGGATTTCCTGCTCATCGGAGCCCGGCAGTCCATGATCGAAAGCAGCAAGCCGGTGATTGCCGTCGGTGCGGTGCGGACCGGGTGCGGAAAGAGCCAGACCTCCCGCCGGATCATCGAGCTGCTGATGGATATGGGACTCAGGGTTGTGGCGATCCGCCACCCCATGCCCTATGGCAATCTGAACGAACAGAGAGTGCAGCGGTTTGCGACCATCGACGATCTGCAAAAGCACCACTGCACCATTGAGGAGATGGAAGAGTATGAGCCGCATGTGGTTCGTGGAAATGTGATCTATGCCGGGGTGGATTACGAAGCCATCCTCCGGGAGGCGGAAAAGGAAGCGGATGTCATCGTGTGGGACGGCGGCAACAACGATTTCCCGTTTTACAAACCTGACCTGATGATCACCGTGACCGATCCGCACCGGGTTGGACACGAACTGAGCTATTATCCCGGCGAGACCACGCTCCGCATGGCCGACATCGTCGTGATCAACAAAATCGACAGCTCCGGACCCGAGCAGCTGCATGAGCTCCGGAAAAACATCCTCAAGGTCAATCCGGACGCGCGTGTGGTGGATGCGGCCTCGCCGCTGTCGGTGGACCATCCCGAGCGCATCCGCGGCAAGCGGGTGCTGGTGGTGGAAGACGGCCCCACCCTGACCCATGGGCAGATGAAGCTGGGCGCGGGCACGGTCGCGGCGCAGAAATTCGGGGCTTCGGAGTTCATCGACCCGCGTGACTTTGCCGTGGGCAAGATCCGCGAGACGTTCCGGACCTATCCGGAAATAGGTGCGCTGCTACCCGCCATGGGATACGGTGAGCAGCAGATAAAAGATCTGGAAGCCACAATACGTGCCATCGACTGCGATGCCGTGGTCATCGGAACGCCGATTGACCTGTCACGGGTGATCTCCATTGACCAGCCGGTGGTCAAGGTGGGATACGAACTCCAGGAGATCGGCAAGCCCGACCTCTGCGAACTGCTGTGCGAGTTCCTGAAGTCACGCAACCTGATTTCGCAGGATTGCAGCTGTAATTGAGTGGCCGGACCGGGTGCCGGGTCTGTGAGACAGCACTCTCATGGGAGTGGAATGGCAAATATTTGTCCGGCAAGAGGACCCGCAATGGTGGTTTCAAGGGTGATTTTATTTATCTTTGATTCATGCTTATGTGGTGTGAGCAGCTCTTCAGCCGATGTTCACGCTGATGTGCCGGCGCAGACACCGACATCTATCAAGAATTAACCTCAAAGGGACAAAGTGATGAAAAAACTGGTCATTGCACTCGGAATCATCGTACTGATCCTGCTCATCCTGATAGGCGGGCTTTCGTTTTACCTGACCGACGAGCGGTTGCGCTCCTGGGTGCTGCCGGCAGTGCAGGATGCCACCGGTCGCGATGTGCAGATCGAGCGGCTGTCCTATAGCCTGTTCCGGACATTTCCCCGGTTTGGGCTGGTCATGGAAGGGTTGGAAGTTCCCGATCCGCGTGAGGAGAAGCTGGCCAGTGTGGAACGTGTGCTCGTATCGGTTAACCTGATGCCGCTTCTGAGGAGTAATATCAGTGTCCATCGGCTGCAGATCGACCGTCCTGAATTCACCTATATCGTCTACCGCGACGGCACCACGAACCTGGACGATTTTTTCCCTGAGGATGAGCCCGAGGAGACCGAACCGATGGATCTGGAGATGTCGGAGATTGTCATAAACAACGGCTATTTTGGCTACAGGGATCATGAAGCCGGGAATGACATCCGTTTGGATGACCTGAACCTTCGCAGCTCGCTCCGTTTTTCCGAGGTACTGGAAAGTACCCTGGAAATGACCCTGGGAAGCATGGATGTGATCATGGATGGACGGCGGGTGGTCTCCGGACTCAGGTTTTCCCTGTCCCAGACCTCTGTCCTGGACATGGACGGAGAAGTCCTGAACATACAGGACGGGCAGCTGAACCTGCTCGGGCTGGGTCTCACACTCGAGGGAAGCGTGTCTGACTGGGG
>SKWQ01000251.1 GCA_007128855.1 Balneolales bacterium | reverse complement strand
TACAAACTCAAGAAAGCGATCATGGAACTGGGACCGTCGGGGTACCCGTTTGAGCGGTTTGTCGGCGCCATCCTGGAGCAGCAGGGGTTCCGGTCCGAGGTCGGTGTGGTCGTGGAAGGCAGGTGCGTGAGCCACGAAATCGACGTGCTGGCGGTGAAAAACAGCAAACTTATCCTGGTCGAGTGTAAATTCCACAACCGCCCGGGCGTCAAGTGCGACGTCAAGGTGCCGCTCTACATCCATTCCCGTTTCCGGGATGTGATCATGGCGCGCAACAGCAGCAATGATCCCGGAAAGGCATCGGACGAGCAGCTGGCGCACCTCCGGCAGCTCCTCAACAGCAACCATTTCACGGATTATGAGGGATGGATCGTCACCAACACACGTTTCACCGACGATGCGATAAGCTACGGAACCTGCTCCGGAATGGTTTTGCTGGGATGGGATTATCCGGGCAGAAACAGCCTGAAACACCGGATCGGCCTGTCGGGTCTCCATCCGGTCACCTGCCTGAGCAGCCTGAACCGCAAGGAGAAGGAGTATCTGCTGGAAAAGGGTGTCGTGCTGTGCCGGATGGTGCCCGATGAAATCGGACTGCTTCGGGACCTTGGGCTCTCCGACGCCCGCATAGCCAAAGTGGAGCGCGAATGCGATGAGCTGGTCCACGAGCTGGACGTGCCCAAAGAGTGAATCAGCGGAATGATTTCACTGGTGGATGGGGCTTCTTGTGGATGGGGCATCGTGTGGAGAGTGCCGGTTTCTGCGGTAACCGCGGACAGGGGAATTGAAGCAATGACCCGCCAGCATCCATGTCATTTCTTCTCCCGGATGCGCGAGCTCATGAGCCGGTGGTCCGGCGAGAAGAGCATCCGGTAGGCCATCAGCACCACCCCGAGCGTCGCCAGCGCCGTGCAGGCGGCGATCATGAACATGATCACCATCTGGTAACGGACCGCATCCAGCGGAGCCGCGCCGGCCAGGATCTGTCCGGTCATCATCCCGGGCAGGCTCACGATACCCATGATCATCATGGCGTTGACGGTCGGGATCATCCCCGTGCGCAGCGCCTGGCGGATCTCCTCGTGGGCCGCCTCCCACCGGCTGGCGCCGTGCGAGAGCATCGTCTCGATCCAGTTCCGGTTGCGGATGCACCCCTCCATCATGCGGTCCAGCCCGAGCGATATGCCCGTCAGCGCATTGCCCAGCACCATGCCCAGCAGTGGGATCAGGTATTGCGGCTCGTACCACGGATCCACCTGCAATATGCCCGTGATGGCCGCACCGGTCACCAGGAAGGCGCTCGCACTGATCATCACCAGGCTGTTCCAGTACACGCCGGGAAACCGCCGGCTGGTGCGCTGCACGGCGGCTACCCCGGCAAGTCCCGCCATGATCATGGCCATCAGCAGGATCAGCAGGGGCTGACGCGCCTGGAAGATCCACTCCAGCACCAGTCCCACCAGCGCCAGCTGCACCGTCATGCGCACAGCGCCCACGATCAGGTCGCGGCCCATCCCGAGCCGCAACACCACCGACAGCGCGATGTTGACCAGCAGCAGCGTTGCGGCCAGCGCAAGCTGCCAGTTGCCGATGACGATATAGGAGGTTTCTTCCATTAATCGGATGGTTTCAGTCTTCAGAGGTCATGAGACGCCGCTTGTGCGGGATTGCCGGCCGATGGCGCGATCGGTTGTATCCAAGTTGGAATCCGGGCGGATTTCGGAAGTCGCCGGGAATCCGTTGAGTTCTATGGACCGGGAAGTCAAGCGCTCGAGCTGGCGGGTATCGTGGCTGGTCCAGACGAACCGCCGCTCCGCATCGCCCGTCATCCACGCTTCCACCAGCGCTTCCACCCGGGAGACCATGGCTTCGTCCAGGTTGGATGTGGGCTCGTCCAGCAGCAGGATCTCAGGGCCGAGCAGCAGGGAGCGCATAATGGCCACCATCTGTTTTTCGCCCCCGGAGAGATGGCCGGCGGTCTTGTCGAGAAAGGACCCGGGAAGCTGCAGGATGTCCAGGTACCGCTCCAGTTCGGCTGTGTCCAGAACCAGGTCGCGGTTGGCACGAAAAGTGAAGAACTGCTCGATGCTCTGCCGGACGGTTCCGGAGAGAAATGCAGCATCCTGCGGGATGTACCGCACCAGGCGTCGGTATTCGGGGATGTTCCACTGGTCCAGGCTGCGGTCACGGAAGCGGATCTCGCCATGGTCAATGGCATCGAGTCCGACCACGGCCCGCATGAGCAGTGTCTTGCCGGAACCTGAAGGGCCGCGCAGCGCCACCCGGTCGCCGGACTTTATCGAGAACGAGAGGTCCGACCAGATTGGGTTGCCATCAATATGCCTGGAAAGATTACGGGCAGTGAGCATTCCGGTTTAGTTCGGGTATTTGTATCATTGAGTGAATGGATGGCGGATTCCAGGTCCGGTTGCCGGTACCGGGGACCAGCCCAATGGAATGGCAACAAACCAGTCACAAAAATACGCGCATTTATGGACAAAAAAAGTGTGGTTTGGGCAGGAGTGATCGCGATGGTGAGCGCCATCATCGTCATCGCATGGCTGAGCGATCCGCTCGGGCTCACTCCGGAACAGAATGGACTCGCACCGGACCCGGATGGACGCGGCACTGATCTGCACGGACAGGCTCCTGATACCTCCGGGCCTGATCATGCTCGGGATGTGCCCGGTCCGGCCGGGGAAATGGGACACATACCTGATAATGATACGGTTGCCCGACCGGATGCGCAGACCTGGCGTCCGGCCGAGCTCTTCCCGGCCACCCGGACCTACCAGGGTCCCGATTTCGAACTGGAGGACATCACCGGACGCACCGTGCGCCTCAGTGACTTTGAGGGCAGCATCATCGTGCTCAACCTGTGGGCCACCTGGTGTCCGCCATGCCGCGACGAGGTGCCCGCGCTGATCCGGCTCCAGGAGGAGTTCGGCGACCGTGGGGTGCAGGTCATCGGGGTGTCGCTGGACGAGAACGGCGCCCGGCAGGCTGTCTCCGGGTTCGCGCAGTCTTTCGGTATCAACTACCCGACGCCTGTCGACGACGGCCGCGTCCAGCAGAAATACGGTCCGCTCAGTGTCATCCCGACCACCTACTTCCTCGACGGTGGACGCAATATCCGGTACTATGCGCCCGGTTACCTGGAGTACGGACAAATGGAGGAGGCAATACGAGATCTGCTGTCTGATTAGCATCGGCTCGGTGATGGCAATTGTCGGAATAATGACGTTTTAATGAGAATCTCATAAAAAGACCCTATTTTGGCAGAGATCCATCCATCAGAAACATTTTTCCTATTATGATCAGAACTTACAGGGATGAGGACTTCGGAAAAGTCCTGGAATTGTTGCGCGGTGCGCTTGTCCTCGATACCATCACGCCCGGGCTGCTGAAAGAGAAACTGTACGAAGATCCCCATTTCGACCGCGAGATGGTGCTGGTGTCCGAGAAGGAGGGCGCCGTTACCGGGTTCATGCAGGGTGTGACCCGGGATATCCGCGGGGAGCGGATCGCTTACCTCAAGCTGATGGCCGTGGCGCCGGGCAACCGGAAATCCGGCCTGGCGCGGCAGATGTTCGAGCGGCTGGAGGCCATGTTCCGCAAGGCCGGGGCGACCAAAGTGCGCATTTTTGACGTGCCGCTGAACTATTTCCAGCCCGGCATCGATCCGCGCTACACCGAGGCGCTCTGTTTCGCCTGGCGGATGGGCTTCGAGCGCTTTGACGACACCACCAACCTGGTCGTCGACCTGAATTTCAGCGATTGGGAAACCTCGGAGAAGGAGTTGAAACTGGCCGGGGATGGAATCCACATCCGGCGGGCCAGCGAAGAGGACCGCGTGGAGCTGCTCCGTTTTATTGAGGATGAGTTTGCCCTGTGGCGGCACGAGGTGGCCATGGCCTACCGGTGCGATCCCGTAGCTGTGCACATCGCAGAGGTCAACGACACCATCCGCGGATTTTCGGCCTACAACGGCAACAATGTCGGCACCGGATGGTTCGGACCCATGGGTACATCCAGTTCATTGCGCGGCAAGGGGATCGGGGAGGTGCTGCTCAAACGCTGCCTGCGCGACCTCAAGGAAGAAGGCAACAAAATGGCGATCATCCCCTGGGTGGGACCCATCCCGTTCTATGCGCACCACGCCGGCGCCCGGGTCGACCGCGTGTTCTGGCGGTTTGAAAAACCCCTTCGGTAATTATTTTTCCCCTTCCAAGATTATTTCGCATTTCCAATGAAGCAATCACTACAAGCCGCATCCACCCGGCAAACCGCATCCACCCGGCAAACCACCTCAACCGGACCAGCCACTTCCACCCAACATATCGCATCACCTGGACAAGCCGCATCCACTCAACGGATTCTGTCCGGGGGACACCCCCTATCCAACCGTTTGCAGCTCCTTCTCATTCTGCTGGTCCTGGTGCTGGTGCAATCGTGCCGTACGCCCGAGCCGGCGGTGAC
>SKWQ01000179.1 GCA_007128855.1 Balneolales bacterium | reverse complement strand
TGAGCCGCTCCTCGGCGCTCGCCTCCAAGGCCACCGGCTACCCGATCGCCAAAATCGCCTCCAAGCTGGCCGTCGGCTATAACCTCGACGAACTCAAAAACCAGATCACCAAGACCACTTCGGCCTGCTTTGAACCATCGCTGGACTATGTCGTGGTCAAGGTGCCGCGCTTCAATTTCGAGAAATTTCCCGGGGTGGATGAGGAGCTGACCACCCAGATGAAGGCCGTCGGCGAGGTGATGTCCATCGGCCGCACCTTCCCCGAAGCGCTCAACAAGGCGTGGCAGTCGCTGGAGATCGGCCGCGGCGGACTCGGCGCGGACGGCTACGAGGAGATCGACCGCGAAGAGGTGCGCAAGCGGCTGCTCAAGCCCTACTGGGACCGCAGCCTGCAGGTGCGCAATGCTTTCAAACTCGGCACCACAATCGAAGAGGTGCACGACATCACCCATATCGACCCCTGGTTCCTCGAAAATATCCGCTACCTGGTCAGCCTGGAAAACCGCACCGAAGGACAGACCCTGCTCTCCATCGGCGAAGAGGACCTGCGCGAACTGAAGCAGGCCGGCTTCTCCGACCGCCAGATCGCATGGCTTCTCAGCCAGAGCGATGTCGACCGCATCACTGAAACACAGGTGCGCGAAAAACGCGAAGGACTGGGCATCCGGGCCGTGTTCAAAATGGTGGATACGTGTGCCGGCGAGTTCCCCGCATCCACCCCCTACTACTACTCCTGCTACGACGACGAGAACGAGAGCGAGGTCACCGGCCGAAAGAAAGTGATGATCCTGGGCAGCGGTCCGAACCGGATCGGACAGGGTATCGAGTTCGACTACTCCTGCGTGCATGCCGTTTTGGCCGCCAAGGAGATGGGGTACGAAACCATCATGGTAAACTGCAACCCCGAGACCGTCTCCACCGACTTCGACATCGCCGACAAGCTCTATTTCGAGCCGGTGTACTGGGAGCACGTGTTCAACATCATCCGGCACGAAAAACCCGAGGGAATCATCCTGCAGGTGGGTGGACAGACCGCGCTCAAGCTGGCCAAGCAGCTCACCGAGAACAACGTGCACATTTTCGGCACACCGTTCGAGATGATGGACCTGGCCGAGGACCGCGGAAAATTCTCCGAGACGCTGCTGCGGCTCAACATCCCGTTCCCGTCCTATGGCACCGCATTCACCGCCAAGGAGGCCATTGAGATCGCCAACCGGATCGAGTACCCCGTACTGCTGCGTCCCAGCTATGTGCTTGGCGGACAGGGCATGTGCATTGCCGTCAAAGACAGCGAGCTGGAACAGTACGTGCGCACGCTGCTCAAGACCCATCCCGAAAACGAATTCCTTGTCGACCATTTCCTGGAGGATGCGATCGAGGTGGATTTCGACTCCATCTACGATGGCGAACAGCTGCACATCTGCGGCATCATGCAGCATCTGGAGCCGGCCGGGGTGCATTCGGGCGACTCGACCGCCGTGCTGCCGCCCTACTCGCTCAGCGACCGGGTGATCGAGACCATGACCGAATACCAGCTCAAGATCGCCAAGGCGCTCAACGTACGCGGGTTCATCAACGTCCAGTACGGCATAAAGGGGTCGGATGTGTACGTGATCGAGGCCAACCCGCGCGCCACCCGGACCATCCCGTTCGTGGCCAAGGCGACCGGACGTCCCGAAGCCGATATCGGCGTGAAAGTGATGCTCGGGGCCAAACTGAGTGACTTTGACGACCTGGAATCCAAATTGGAGCACTACGCCATCAAGGAGCCGGTCTTCCCGTTCGACAAGTTCCCGGAGGTGAAGAAGGAGCTGGGACCCGAGATGAAATCCACCGGCGAAACCATCTACTTCCTGAAGGACTTCAACGACGAGCACTTCCGCAAGCCGTTTGAGTTCAAGAATCTGTATCTTAGCCGGTAATGTAACAGAACCGACTGCATCATCAACCCCAGGAAATGCCACAAAACAACCTGCTTATTGCATTTGGCGGGGTATCGCCCGAACATGAAGTTTCGGTATTGACGGCCATCCAGGCGGCGTATGCGCTGGAACACAGCGGGCGCACCCTCATCCCCCTGTACATCACCAAAAACGGCCGGTGGCTGACCGGGGAGCACTTGCTGGACCTTGATTCCTACAAGGAGATCAAACGGGCCGAGGAGCAGGGCGTGCCTTGTCATTTTGCGCTGGACGATCAGGGACTGCCCGGGCTGCAGACCCGTCCCGGCGGCTGGCTGGCCAGGTCGCAATGGACACCGGTGGATGCGGTGCTGTGCGCGTTTCACGGTTCCGAGGGTGAAAACGGCGCTTTTCAGGGCCTCTGCGAGACCTTCAACCTGCCCTACACCGGATCGGGGGTCAGCGCCTCGGCGCTGGGCATGGACAAGCGGATCACCAAGGAACTGTGCCGCCGTCATGACATACCGGTGGTCGACGATGTATGGATCCGGGAGGATCACTGGATCCGCGGGCAGGATGAGCTTGTCCGGCAGGCCGAAAAGCTGGGGTATCCGCTTTACGTGAAACCGGTCACCCTGGGCAGCAGCATCGGGGTGCACCGGGTAGGAAATCGCGGAGAACTCACCGACGCGGTGGAGTCGTCATTCCGCTACGACTCCGGCCTGCTGGTGGAAAAAGCCGTCCACCCGCTCACAGAGATCAACTGCTCGGTGCTGGGCGACGATGAATCCCTTCGAACAAGCGTGTGCGAACAGCCGCTCGGCAAGGAGGAATTGCTCTCATTCGAGGACAAATACCTGCAGGGCGAGGGCGGGGACGCCAAAGGCATGGCATCGGCCAGCCGCAGGATCCCCGCGCCGATATCCGATGAGAAAACGGCCGAAATCCGGGAACTTGCGGATCGCATTTTCCGGTTGCTTGATTGTGCCGGGGTGGCCAGGCTCGATTTCCTGCTCAACCGGGATACCGGAAAGGTGTTCTTCAATGAAATTAATACCATTCCCGGTTCGTTCTCATTTTACCTCTGGGAAGCCACAGAGCTGCGTTTCGACCGGTTGCTGGATGAGCTGATCCGCATCGCAAAGAAACGCCACCAGAAAAAAAACAGCCGTGTTCGGTCCCATGACATCAATCTCCTGAGCCAGAAAGCTATGAAAGGGCTCAAGGGGCTGAAGGGCGGCAAATAACCTGTTCAAACAGCCGATTTAGACCCTTTTTCCATGTCACAAACGATCCTCATCCGCAAATCGACCCGTCCCCGCTTCTACATCAACTCCCCGGTGACCCTGGCGGCGCTATTGCTCTCTTTGCTCCTGCTGGCCTCATGCGGATCATCCACCGAGACCATTGTCGTCGGCGGGGAGGCGCGCGGTCCGGAAGCAACGGAAGACGATGCGGCCCGCGAGGAGCGCGAACTTGCGCCGGGTGTCCTGAAGATCGGTGAGGCAAACCGCATCCAGAGCATGGATCCCCTGTTTGCGCTCAATACCGCGAGCAAACGGATGATCCAGTTTGCATACGAAGGACTGGTGCGGTTCGATCAGGACGACGGCATCGTTCCGGCTGCGGCACGCCGGTGGGACGTTTCCGATGACTCGCTGACCTGGACGTTCTATCTGCGCCGCGATCTTTTCTTCCATGATGATGAGAGTTTTGCACAAGGCCGGGGCAGGCGCGTCAACAGTCGCGATGTCGTCCGCATTTTCGAGCGGATGGCGTCGCGGGATGTGCCCCCGAATGCCGCAGAGCTGTTCATGAACACCATTCAGGGGTTCGAACCCTACTTCCTTGAGCAGCAAGAAGTCTATTTTTCGCGGGACCGCCAAATCGCCCGTATTTCGGGCCTGGAGGCCACCAGTGACTCCACCGTCGTATTCCGCCTGATTCAGCCCGACCCCCATTTTTCGGCAAAACTCGCATCCCCCTACGCCGTCCTCTATCCCGCGGAACCCTTCCGTTTCCGTGACAGCGGCCTCCACCGCCATGCCGTCGGTACCGGCCCGTTCCGTTTCGAGAGCTCCATCGGCGACAGCATCCTCGTCCTCGTGCGAAATGCCAACTACTACGGCCGGGACGACCGCGGCCGGCGCCTGCCGCTCGTTTCACGCATCGAACTGTTGAACGTGACGGACGAGGCGCGCCTCCTGGAACACTTCCGCCGGGGACGCCTCAACTTCATTGCCGATGCCGGACCCAGGACCGTTGACCTGATTGCCGGCGGAGATTCCGGCACCGGACCGGAAAACGACCATCAGCTCGAACGGCTCCCCAATCAGGATCCCGTCATTTTGCGCTACCATGCCCGTAACAGGTTCGGCCTGGACCGCGCCGATGCCGCCTCGGTCATCAGGCACGTCACGCCGGAACGGATCGCAGCGGAATGGGTCGACCCGTCCCTTACCATCACTTTCAAGGAAGAGTCGTTCACCCAGAGCAATGTCGGCCGGGTGTTTCGGCGGTTCGGGGACGACAGGGACCAGCAGCTGGTGGTTGCTTACAATCAGGATCACCTTCCGCGTATCCTGGGCTTCGTCATCACCGAGAGCATAGACGCCAATCTGCAGCGGGTGATGGTCCAGCGCCGGGTTTTCTCCAGTGACATCTTCCTCTATGTGGATTACCTGCAGAGTGTGGTCCCCGGCACCATCCACGAGCGCCGGTCCGATGAACTGATGCGCATCGAGACCGACCGGTACCTGCTGCATGACGGCAAGGTGGACGGCATCCGCACCAACAGTCTCAGCTGGTGGATGGATCTGCGGCAGGCATCCCGGGACGAAACGGCGCGACGTCAGGAAGTCCGGCCGGCTCAGTAAGCCCTGACCTGGCAACCGCTCCGCCCCTGGTTTCCGCCTCCGGAAACACCGGTTTTTCTTTTATTTAATCCCTTATTTGCCTATCTTGGGGGTCTTAGAGAAATCATTATTTCCACTTCTCCTATGCACCTGGCAATCGTTTTACATCCTGCCAATCCGATGGCATCTCAAACCGCCGGAGAGTTACTTTCCCTGGCGGCAAAGATGCAGTTGCAGGTGCACGCCGCCACGAACATCACCGATGCGGTTCCCACCGTTGCCGGCTTCCGTAACCTCCAACTCTACAAGAGTGAAAGGGAAGCCATGGATCATGCCGAAATCATCGTGGCCATAGGGGGTGACGGCACCATCCTGAGGACCGCACACATCGCCCGCGAAGCAAAGTGTCCGATCCTGGGCATCAACAGTGGAAAACTTGGTTTCCTGGCCAACATCCAGCGACAGGATCTGGAGCAGGCCCTGCAGGAAGTGATCGCCGGCCGGTTCAAGCTGGATCGCCGCAGTTTCCTGGAAGCTGAGTTCAGCAACGGCGATGTACATTTTGCACTGAACGAGTTTGTCTTTTCCCGGAAGGGGACCGTCTCAATGGTCACCCTTACGGCCGAATATGACGGAGCGCTGATCAACCGCTACTGGGCCGACGGCATCATCGTCTCCTCGCCAACCGGTTCCACGGCCTACAACCTCTCCACTGGCGGACCCATCGTGATGCCCCAGACCAATGTCATGGTGCTCACCCCGATCAGCCCGCACACCCTGACCACCCGGCCGCTGGTGCTGCCTTCACACAAGAAACTTACCATAAAAGTAGAACCGACCGACCAGGAAGTGCTCTTTTCCGGCGACGGAAACAATTACGAGCTTCCCGGAAAGTCACCCAAAGTGCACATACGGCAATCGGATCATTATATCGAACTGATTGGACTGTCAGAACAAAGCTATTTTGAGACCCTGCGTAACAAGCTTATGTGGGGTGCCGATGTGCGCGAACTAATAAAATAACGATTCATTAACCCAAATACTTAAATCATATATTAACATGAAAATAACAGTAGTAGGAGCAGGCGGCAACGTGGGTTCAACCGTTGCCCTGACCATCGCTCAAAGAGATTTTGCAAAAGAAGTGATTGCAGTCGATCTGGAGATCAAGAAAGATGACAAATCCTTCTTCCCCTCCAAAGGACGCGGCCTGGATCAGTGGCAGACCGCACCTATCCTCAACTTTGACACGCGTGTCAAAGGCACCGTTTCTTACGAAGAGACCGCAAACTCGGATATCTGCGTGATCACCGCCGGCCTTCCGCGCCGCCCGGGCATGAGCCGCGATGACCTTCTCAGCGCCAACATGGGAATCGTCAAAAGCGTCACCGAAAACCTGGTGAAACACTCGCCTGACACCATCATCGTAGTGGTTTCCAACCCGCTTGACCTGATGACCTACGTCGCATGGAAAGCCAGCGGACTGCCCGCATCCAAAGTGGTCGGCATGGCCGGCATCCTGGATACGGCCCGCTACCGCGCCTTCCTGGCCGAGGAGCTGAACCTTTCGCCGAAAGACATCCAGGCGCTTATTCTGGGTGGACACGGTGACTCCATGGTGCCGCTGCCGCGCTACACCACCGTATCCGGTATCCCGGTGACCCAATTCATCGGCAAGGAAAAGCTGGATGCCATCATCGATCGCACCAAAGCCGGTGGCGGTGAACTGGTCGGACTGATGGGCACATCGGCCTGGTATGCACCGGGTGCAGCTGCCGCACAGATGGTCGAGGCAATCGCCCTGGACCAGAACCGCATCTTCCCGTGCGCCGCCTATCTTGAAGGCGAATTCGGGCTCAATGATCTGTACGTCGGCGTTCCTGTACTTCTTGGAAAAGGCGGCGTCAAAAAAATCATCGAGATCGACCTGGACGAGCAGGAGAAAGCACTGCTGCATGAGTCCGCCGATCACGTACGACAGGGACTGGAAGACCTTAAGCGTCTCTCGTAACAGCTCCTGATTCGCCCGGACGTGCTGATCCGGGCACAGTATCAAAAAAAAGCCCTGCCGGTGTCCGGCGGGGCTTTTTTTTTATCCAGGCGTATTGATAAGGGGTCAGGAACCTTCCGCAATAACCTCAGGGTGCGGATACCAGCACAATGTTCTGTGCCACAAGTCCTTTTTCGTTTTCCACCAGGTCGAATTCAAAGATGAGCTCCCTGCTGGGCAGATAGCTGGTATCGAAATCGGCCTCAAATTGGGATACATGGGCGAAAACCGTGCAGTACGGCGAGTCGGGCGACCGGGAATCGGTGACCCAGAGCTTGTCGTTGATCTTTGCCAGGTAGCGCATGAACCCGTATCCCTCGTTGTGCGAGAAGTCGTAGCAGACACCGCGTACGCGGGAACCGACGGCACCCCACTCATACGGTGATTTCACCGGAAGCAGTCCCGGGATGACATACCCCGAGACGTAAAGGTCCACCTGCTGCTTGAGCGTGGAGTCGATGTTGTCGAACCCGATGAGCTCAACCCGGCAACCGTTATCCTGCATCGCATTGACCAGCCGCACGAACTTCTCGCTGTGCGAAAGCAACACCAGACGGTCCAGTTCACCGGCCTGAGACATGATGTCCACGGTCATATCCACATCCACGACACCCTGTGAAACGACTTCGCCGGTATCCGGGTCGATGAGCCGGTCCACCGGACGCTCGATGACCTTATACTGGAAATCGCGCAGGACTTCGCAGAAACGGGACGTTTTTGCCTGGTAACTGTTGTCTTCACGGGCCCTGCTGCGGTCATAGGCCAGGTAAACATTGAGGCGGGAGGCCCTGCCACCGGTCCGGGCAGCAAATTTCCGGAGGATATCATAGCGCAGACCATATCCACCATTCATAGTTACACTCACTGCGTCAACATATATGCCGTATTTACCCATAATAATAGTATCCTTTACTTAATGACTGCCCAAAGGCGTAAATAGTTGTAAAAAATTGAAAATTAATGATTTCCTGCCAGGTGATCTTAACTCTTTTAGTTACTCGTGACTGATTGATGTGTGCGTTTTTCAGTAAAACCTGTTACAGCCAATAGAACCAAACTTAATACGAATAACACCATTTTTGCAAACAAAGGTTCAAATAAATCAGTGCCGAAGCCATGTCCAACGGCGACAACGACCCCGGAGATCAACACAATCAACACATTTTTCATCATCTGGTAGGGAGCCGGATAGACACGTTGCGCAAGCAGGTACATCATCACCGCCATGGTCATAAAACAGAACAATTTGACCCAGACGGCACCCTGCATCCCGTATTCCGGCACCAGTAAAATATTCCCCACCAAAGTAATCAATGCACCAATCACAGTTATACCTGAAACATACCACATTTTTTCCTTTATAAACACACCTGCCATAAAATTCAGGAACCAGCCCTGGAACCAGTAGGCCATCAGCAGCCAGGGGACGATATACAACCCCATCCAGTAGCGCGAATCGATCAGGGTGCCATCGAGAAGAGGTATGCGGATCTGGACGATCTGCTCGGTGAACAACCCCACGCCAATGAAAACCGCGGCGGCCGCAATATTGAACCAGGTGAACACTTCGGCAAAGGTTTTTTGCGCATCGTCGCTGCCGGACTGTCGCATGACAAAGGGCAGCCATGCCATCCGGAACATCTGCACCGCCAGCAGCATGAACACCGACAGTTTTATGCATGCGTTGAAGATCCCGGTGATATCGTCGGCGGTGTATTGCGTACCGTAAAGCCGGTCCACCGACTCCTGCGGCATATTGTTCACGGCAAAACGGCTGAGCACTTCGTTGATGGCATGGCTGAGTCCCGCAGGGATGTAAGGAATCCCGAACAGGAGCACCCGGCGGAAATGCTCGCGTTTCCAGGTCCCGCGGTACAGGTCCGCGGTAAACCAGGCAAGCACCAGCACTGTCAGGAACGACGCAATGACATTGCTCACCAGAACCGCTTCAATCCCCCAGCCGGCCCACATGACCAGGTAGAGGTTCAGAGCGACATTCACGATCACGTTGCCCAGCCGGATCAGGGCGTAGGTCAGGGTCTTGCGCACCAGCCGGAGCTCGGCAAACGGCACCACCGAAAACGCATCCAGCCAGAGAATGGCCAGCATCAGATAGAAGAGGGATTCGCCGGTGAACGGGTGGAGCCCGAGGGCGGCGGCCGGACCCGTAATCTCATCCGGCTGCACCGACGCGAACGAATCGAGTCCGAGCAGCGGCGCCAGTACGGGCATGAAAAGCCACGAGACCAGCACCAGGAGCGATGCCCCGCCGAAAATCGTTACCTGGATGGATGTGAACACATCCCTGGCCCGCTCGCGGTCTGCCCCGTAGCGCAGGTAGGATGATTCCATGCCGAACGTGAACAGGACGTTCAGGAAGACGATGCCCCCGTACATCAGGCCGATGATCCCGTAGGCCGACGGATCGAAGAACTTGGTGTAAAATGGGACCAGTAGGTAGTTGATGAAGCGGGCAGCGATACTGCTGATACCGTATACAAGCGTGTCGGAAAAGAGTTCGCGTATTTTGCCCACGTACCGTCCCCGTTATCGTTTTTGACTCATAGCTTCCACGGCCATGACATAGCCGAAGAAACCGAAACCGCTGATCATGCCCCGGCAGACCCCGCCCGTGAGCGAGGTGTGGCGGAACGGTTCACGCGCGTGGATGTTGGACAGATGCACCTCGATCCGGTCCTGCGGCATCAGGCTGAGGGCATCGCGCAGGGCGACCGAGGTGTGGGTCAGGCCGCCGAAATTCACGATCACCCCGTCCCATTCCTGGTCCACGGCCTGGTGGATGCGATCGACCAGCTCACCCTCGTGATTGCTCTGGAACAGATCGAACCGGAAATCCGGGAACCGGTCCGACAGCAAACGCAGCAAATCCTCCTGATCGCCGCTGCCATAGTGCTCCTTTTCGCGCCGCCCGAGCATGTTGAGGTTGGGACCGTGAAGTATCAGGATCTTCATGGCGACGGCTCCCATGCTTTTGCGATCTGAGCGGCAATCCGTTCCATCTCCTCCCCGGACACATCCACCTTATGTCCAAGCGCCGTTTTCTGTTCGTCCTTGAATATCGGGATCAGGTGGACATGCGCGTGCGGCACCTCCCTGCCATCAACGATCACGCCGGTACGCATGGGGGAAAGTGCGCTGTCAATGGCCCGGGCCACGCTTTTTGCAAAGACCATCAAGTCTGCAAGTTCCCTGTCCTCCAGATCAAAAAGATAGTCGGTCTCCTTTTTCGGGATGACGAGGGTGTGTCCCCTGCTGACCGGATTGATATCCAGAAAGGAAAAGAACCGGTCGTTTTCAGCAATTTTGTAGCACGGGATTTCACCGTTGATTATTTTTGTGAATATGGATGCCATGATAGTCGTATTTGTGACTGAAATTACGGAATCGGTCATGCCGGGAAATAACTCCGGACCGGCACGCGGCATGATCTGCCGTGGCTGCCAGCCGGAATGGAAACTAAATACAAAGTATCATAAAGTCAGGTTTCTTTACAAGCTGTGATTTCCTCTTGAAAAAGAGCCTGTGCGTGCTTATATTTGGAGTCTTTGCAAAAAGAGGATGAATCGGTAGCTCAGTTGGTAGAGCAACGGCCTTTTAAGCCGTGGGTCGAGGGTTCGAGCCCCTCCCGATTCACCAGGATAGAACTGATAAGCGCAATGGATCTCATGTCCGTTGCGCTTTTTTTTTTGATACTGCCGGCATCACCTCAGAAAACGATACGTCCGCCCACGGTGATGCTGTACTGGTCAAACCCGCCAATGGACCGTTTCGGTTCAAGGAACAGGATGATGCTTTCGTGGTCGAATTCGATCCCGCCCCCGATGTTCAGGCCTATTTCATTATCCGACTCCTCGGAGTCCGCAGCTCTGACCGGCCTTTCGTAGCGGAAGCTGGCATAATGCATCCCCAGCAGGAGATAGGCCCGGAACACCTCCTGGTTCACGACATGATAACCGGTGTTCAGGTTCAGTTCGAAGAAGCTGGGTTTCTGGAACTGCGGATCGTTCAGAAGATAGTAGATGGCATCGGCGCCCAGCCGTATCCTGTCCGTCACGGAATAGTACACACTGCCATTGATACCCAATTCCCCGTCCGTGGCGATATCGAATCCATAAGCCACCCCCAGGCCTACTTCTGTGTCCCCGGCGTTTTTTTGTGCCTGGATCGACAGCGGCAGCAGCAGTGGCAACAGCAGAAGCAGCGACCCCAGCAGGATCAGTTTTCCGGCCTTCCGTATCATTTTTGTGTGATTGGATGTGGGAGTTTGTGATTTGGTCAGCCGACCAGGATCAGGATCAGCGCCGCTGCGATCACCACGGAGAACGCCGGTACCACCTTCCAGGCAATGTCCCTGCCCCCCAGGAAACGAATGAGCAGGTATTTGAACACCGTGTTGGAGATCAGTGCCGTCAGGATCAGCTTCCATCCCAGGGTCACCGGAACGGTCTGCGCCTGCACTTTTTGTGACACCGACAGCGTGATGGCATCCATGTCAGCCAGTCCGGAAATGGCGGCGACGATAAACAGCACTTCCGAGCCCAGGTACTCGGATGCCGCCGCGATCACGAACAGGATCACCACGTACATGGCTCCGAAGGTCAGCGCCGAGCGCAGCTCACTTGGGTTGCGCTGCTCGGGCATGCCCTGCTCGCTTTTTTTCACCTGCCGATAGGCATACCAGGCAACGCCGATATTCACCAGGAACATGATGGCAACCGGCCAGACCATGTAGTAGAAATAATCCGGCGCCATGACCAGGATCTCGATGGCGACCCGGGGATAGACCATGGCCGAGGCGATGATGATGACCACCGCGGCATGGAGACCGGCCGACGGGGAGCTGGCCGTTGTGCGTGCATAGCTGACCGTGGTCGCCGTGCTGGAAATGATGCCCCCGAGGATCCCACCAAGCGCCGTTCCCGCACGGTCGCCCATGAATTTGTAGCTCAGATAGCCCCCAAGGCTGATCCCGGTGATCAGCACCACGAGCAGCCAGGTCCGGTATGGATTGAAAACATCGAAGGGTCCGAACGTCTGGTTGGGAAGTATCGGGAGGATGATGAAGGTGATCAGCACGAACTGCATGATCGCCTTGATATCCCTGCTCTCCAGCCGCGCCAGCGCCCCCCGTAACTGCGGTTTCAGCTGCAGCAGGATGGCGGTGCTTCCCGCAACGGCGGCGCCGATCACCCAGGGTCCGACCGTGATGTAAGCCCCCACCCCGTACATGAGCAGGATCGAGATCTCCGTGGTCATGCCGAACTCGGTGCTTCCGCTCCGCATTTTCATCATGTTGCCGACCACGATGATGGCGATCACCCCGAGCAGGCCGAATCCCAGAATGAGCGGACTGTAATACTGGCTCAGGAAACCGCAGATGGTGCCAAATACCGTAACGATGGCGAACGTCCGGAAACCCGCAATGGTGGTCTCCTGCTGCTCGCGCTGCATGCCGACGAGCAGCCCCATCAGCAGCGAGATCCCCAGGGTTTGAAAGATGGTATAGAGTTCCGGTTCAGGCATTTTCCGGGTGGATGCGGATGTTTTTCATGGTACGGTTCCGGAATATAGGAATCCTGGGCCAGCTTTCCATCGGTCAACCTGGCCGGTCGCTTGGTCCGGCCCCGGTTCAGGAAACCCTGAACCGGCCGCACGGAAATGGTCGCCACAGACCGGGCTGCCCCTGCCCGGACCGGCACCCATCGATCAGGGCAGAACCGGCCCGGATCAAGTCAGGCTCAGGGCAGAAACCGGCCCTAAGCAGGGCCGAACCGGGACAGAATCAGAACGCCACCGATATCCCGCCGAGCACGTGCCTTCCGGCCTGCGGGAAGTAGTAGTTCTCCCGGATCTCCTGGCTGCCGGCAAAGTAACCGAAGGTGTAGCCGTTCGACTCGTACATGTGGTCGAAGATGTTGTTGACCAACACCTGCAGGCGCACATTGCGGACATACTGCAGTCCACCCCAATCCCAGGACAGGCGCAGGTCGTTCACCCACCAGCCGTCCAGGGACCGGTCGGGATTCGACGTATTGTCCATGTACTGCCGCCCGACATAGCGCGAGTACCAGTCGACCCGCACGTTGTCATACTGCCAGCTCAGCTGTGATGCCGATGTCACCGACGGCGAGAAAGCGATCGTGGTGTTTTCATGGAGGATCTCATCCTGCCCGGCAAACGCCCAGTTTTCATCGTACCTGTCGATACGCTCAATGAATTCCGGGATGCGGTTGCGGCTCAGCGCCAGGTTCCCGCTCCAGTGAAGCCAGTCTGTGAGCCGCGCCGATGCCTCCAGTTCAATGCCGGCGCGATAGCTGTCCGGCACGTTCGTACGCACCGGATCGCCCACATCGTTGATGTCACCGGTGTTGATGAGCTGGTTGTCGTAGCGCATGTAGTAGGCATTGAATCCGAGCCGCAGGCGTTCCCATCCACCCCGGTAGCCCGCCTCCACATTGTAGAGCGTCTCGTGGCTCGGCATGTAGTTCTCGGTCGCGTCGGTGAAATCGCGCCGCACCGGCTCCTTGCTCGAAACGCCGAAGTAGCCGTAGACGCGGCCAAGCTCACCGATCGAATAGCTCAGGCCTGCCTTGGGATTGACAAACGTGTATTGATGGCTGTCATCCAGTACGCGCTGGTTGTTGTTGATGCCGTCCAGCGTGTAGTCGATGTGGCGCACCTGCAGGTCGGCAAGGAAACTCAGCCGCTCCGACAGGTCAATCAGCGCTTTAGTGTAGAAATTGCCATCCCATTTTGTACCCTTGTTGTCGTAGTAGCGGTCGCCCAGCTCGGCGGGACTCGCGACGCGGGTCCAGACGATCTCACCGAAATGGTCGCCGTCATAATAGTTCACCCCGCCGCCAATGGTAAGCTGCCAGTTGTCACCGCCCTGGTACTCGGTCGAGAACGTGGCGCCGCCAAAGTGGTTGTCCAGCCAGCGCTGGCGGACCAGGTCCGTCCGCGTGATGACTTCCGACCCGATCACGACCGGATCAAAACCGTACGACGAAAGGGCGTTGTTCTGCCGGAACTCCTCGTAGTACCCCGCGCCGCGGGTGTAATGCAGGGAGATGTTGCCGGACAGCCGCTCGTTCAGGCGCCGCGAATAGTGCAGCTGGTAGTGCGTCTGCGTGTAGTTGTCGGTCTGGTTGTCGTAGAACCGCACCTCCCCGTCCGGATCGGTGTACATCCCTGCGGGATTGAAACGGCGGTTTTCACGGATCTGGTCGCGGTCCACCCCGTACCAGGCCTGGTAGGTCACCTCCTGTCCGGAGAACACGTTCAGCTTGAGCAGTCCGTCGTCGGTGTGGCGCGTGCCGGACATGTAGAACGAGCGGAGGTCGGATGAGGCGCGTTCGATGTACCCGTCCGACGTGATATAGGAAAGGCGTCCGTCAAAAGCCCAACCGTTGGTCATGAGCCCGGTCCCCACACGGATGTTGCTCTTGAACGTGTTGAAGGATCCGGCGCTGCTGTTGATCTCGCCGTAGGGATCGGCCTGGAGCGCTGTGGTCTGAAGGTTGACGGTGGCCCCGAAAGCGGCCGGACCGTGAGCGGACGTGCCCACCCCGCGCTGGATCTGCACCATGTCCAGGGAGGATGCGAAATCGGGCATGTTCACCCAGAATACGCCATGGGACTCCGAGTCGTTCAACGGAATACCGTTGACGGTAACGTTGATTCGTTGCGGATCGACCCCGCGGATGCGCAGGCCGGTGTATCCGATGCCGGCGCCGGCATCGGAACTGCTGATGACGGACGGGCTCATCTCGAGCAGCGCCGGGATATCCTGACCGAGATTTCGTTGCTCGATCTCTTCGCGGGTCACGTTGGTGTAGGTTACCGGGGCCCGCTCATCCACCCGGAAAGCTTCCACCAGCACGTCGTCGCTGACGATGGTGGTGGGGATGAGGCTGACGTTCTCCTGGCGTTCACCGCTCCAGTTGACGCGGATCCGGTGCGATTCGTAGCCAAGGAAACGGATCTCGACCGCGGCAGGTGTGCGGTCGATGAGCCGGAGTTCGTAGCTGCCGTCAGTGCCGGTCGTGGTCCCGTGTTCGGTGCCGACCTGGATGACAGTGGCGCCGGGCAGTGGTTCCCGGGTCTGGGCGTCGCGCACGACACCGGTGATGCTCTGTGCCGCCGCTTCAGCAAAAAAGGCCGCCAGCAGCAAGCTGAGCAGGATTGGAATTGTGGATTTCATAGCTCCTCCAAATTTTTTGAATCTTCAATTTGAAGGCGCTGTACATCAGATGAGCTGTCTCCGGTCTGTAATCCGAAGCGCAACACTTGCACCGCTTCGTGACCGGAAAGGTTTCCCTACGCCGGTATTACCCGGTTCAGGTGATCGGGGTATGATCTCAGCCCGTGCGTACAAGCACCCCCAACCTGTTTGGTTGTTCAACGATTCAAGATAAGGAGGAATCGTGACTATTTCCAGAAAAGTCGGGCGCTTAGCCGTTACCGTCGCACCATCCGGCGAAGCTTCAGTGAAATGAGCATCAGGAGCGTGGTGGTTCCGGCCGAGACCAGGCAGTAGATGCAGATGGCATCGATGACAAACAGCATCACGTACACCAGCCACATCGAGAAGAAGAAGGCGGGGACCGTGAGCAGCGGGAGATACCGCAGTGCCACGGATTTCCGCACATCCAGCCAGATGACGGAAGCGACGAGCATCACGGT
>SKWQ01000134.1 GCA_007128855.1 Balneolales bacterium | reverse complement strand
TAGTGTAGGTACCTTGAGAAACTGGGAGCAAGGACGCCGTAAGCCTCATGGACCAGCGAAAGTTTTGCTTAAAATTGCAGAGAAGAAGCCAAAGGCGATACTTGAATCTTTATCCTAATTCAAGGTCGCAAATAACAAGCATTTCCTGCTGACATGCAAGCGTTTTTTGCTCGACTTCAGAAATAATCGCCACGCCGCAAAAATGCCGGACCGTTAGGTCGCACCAAATGCCGCCTTTCCTGCCCCCCAAGCATCGGAGTCAGTTTCAATGAAACTCAAAGTTGGCGATACCATTCCACCGATTTCCGTGACCACGATCCATGAAGTAGCTCTTGCTATACCCGACACGAATTCGGCTTATATTCACTTGCAATTCCGTCGATTTGCCGGATGTCCCGTTTGCAACTTTCACTTGCAAAGCCTGAGTAAGCGCGCTACTGAGATCAGGGTAGCAGGCATTCGAGAGATCGCTGTGTTCCACGCATCGCGCGATGAAATGCTCCAATATCACGCTCAGCTCCCATTCGATTGCGTTCCTGACCCGGGCAAGGAGCTATTTAGAAAATTTGGAGTCGAGACCTCTATTTTTTCACTTTTGCATCCGGCCGTACTGTGGGTGGGTTTACGCGGCGTACTCGCGACGGGCAAATTCTACTATAAAAACCCGAAAATGGCATATTTGGCCTACCTGCAGACCACCTTATCAGTCCGAAAGGAAAAGTTCTTGCTGCCCACTACGGTTCAAACGCCTATGACAACTGGGACGCCGACCAATTACTTTATCTCGTCGGCACGCAGAAGGATGTATCCAAACAATTCATTCAAGCCGACACAGTTTCGTGGCACAGCGTAATTCAGACGTTAGGCGGTACGACCGACCACAAGTAACGAATCATGATCAGTAGCTATCGAATCACACTAACAGAACTTAAGTTTGATAGGCAGCGATGGAACCAAGAGACGTCATTACCTTAATGGTGGTCGCGTGGGGAGCGCTCTTGGCGACTTACCAATGGTGGGTCGCATACCGAGAGCTTTGACGATTGCTGGGACCACCTCGAACAATACGAAATTATCCGTCTTCGTGATCATGCTGACGGTGGTGATCCTTCCAAACTTTATGCCATTCAAACCATTCGGGGAGATAAAGACAATACTCGCGGGCGCATGTATTTATGGACGGCATCTGCCAAAGAGCTCGAGTGGACCAAAAAGGGTAAAATCGCAGGTATTTACAAGAATGCCGATCAACTCAGTGACTGGTCCTATCCATGGATGGTTCCGTTGCAGGACAATACCTGGTTTCTGGTTTTTTATGCCAGTTCAAGGATGGGAAAAAGTTCTATTTACAGCATGAAAATATCCCCGGAAATCAAATAATCAGTAAACCCGGGCATTAATCCCCTTAAATATGTTCGGCTACCGGTTGCGGAATATATTTGAACTCTCATGAATTTTGACAAAAACCAGCTAAAATATGAGCATGAAGAGTTTTAAGCTTTCGGAAAAATGGATATGCAGGATTTGGCTTGAATATTTTCAATGATGTATCAAGAGAGGAATACGTTTTGTATATGCCTTTTTTGTCCATAATCTCAGCTTATTCAAGTGTTTTTTTATGAATTATTATTCAGGATTTTATTATCCTGTTATATAATATTTAATTTATTGATTGGGGAGGGAGCCATATTGGGAGACTGTGCCGCTTTTCCAGGTCAAATTAATTTGCTCATTCTGCTGGCTTTTCGGTTTACCAGCTCATGAATGCAGTATTCAGTGACTCACCATTGTCGGGCTATCATTGAAGAACAAGATAAATAATATTGATTTTGAGCAGAAATGGGTGGAATCGGTGCGCGAGGGTGACATGCAAGCGTTTAAAAAAATTTTCGATACCTATTATGAGCAGCTTTGTGCCGTTGCAGCAGATTTTCTCGGTTCAATTGATTTGGGTAAAGATGTGGTACAGGAGGTATTTTGCGGAATCTGGGAGAATCGGAAAAATTGGGGAATCAAAGGTCCGCTAAAACCCTACCTGTATCGATCGGTTTGCAATCGGGCAATCAGCTACATCAATAAGGATAGATCACGCAGGGAAGCCATGGAGCGGTATATTCAAACCTTGCCGAATAGCAATGTTTTCGAATTATTTGAAGGTGAAATTGATGACGTTACTCACAAGGTATGGAAGGCCATTCGAAAACTCCCGAAACAACGATATCTGATTTTTGTACTCCATAAAGTCCACGACCTGTCGTACAAGGAAATTGCTGAATCGATGAATATTTCAGTTAAAACGGTGGATAACCATATGTGGCAGGCATTAAGGTTTTTACGCGATAAACTGGATAAAGACAAAACCTGACTCGGTCTTCCTGTCCTGGAACTCGGACTGAAAATCTGATTTTCCGTTTACTATTTTCCCATGCTATCAACAAGTACTGCTACCTGCCTTGCATGCCAGTAGAAGTATCAAATCTGTGATAATCAGCATTTAAAAAAATGGAATAGGGAATTGGTGTAATTTGAACAGTCTTATATACAGAGACACGAATTTGGTTTGCCCGATCAGACCCGTCTCGGTTAGTAGATTGAATCTCAAAAACAAGTCTGCAGCTAAGAAGAACCTTCAAAGTAAATCATTTAACCAGGAAAAATGTCCCAAACCGGTAAATGGAACCGATTTACAAGATATCTTGCCGGAGAGTGCTCGGAAGAAGAGCGTGTTCTTGTCGAGAGAAGTATGGAAAACGATCCTGAAATCAGGCAAGCCATGGGCCGCCTGAAGGAAATTTGGGAAGCATCAGACAAGCTCAGGAATTTTTCAAATTTTTTGAATATGGATATGGAATCGGAATGGAAACGTCTGAACTTGAAGATTCAATCTTTAGAGACTTTTCCGAATGAAAATGGGAAAAAATCGTCCGGAAAGTTATTCTCTTTCAAAGATTCCAGAAAAAACTCCCCTGTTGTTCAGCTGCTGCGTGTAGCCGCAATTATTCTGATCATGCTGGGTGGTGGATATGTGATAACGCAAATACTTTATACCGAATCAACCCCGATAGTCTCAGATTCTGAACCCGAACCTCATTTTCGAGAAATCTCAACAAGATCGAGTCAATTGGCAGGTTTAGAGCTTACAGATGGGTCGAAGGTTAATTTAAGTGTGGAAAGTTCACTCCGACTTACTCAGCAATACAACCGAAATGGCCGGGAAGTATATCTGGAGGGCCAGGCCTATTTTGATGTGCTTTCAGATCCGGACCGTCCATTTGTAGTAGAGACTTCTCATGCCATCCTGACTGTACTGGGAACAGATTTTTCGATTCGCTCCTATCCGGATGATGAATTCATCCAGCTCGTGGTAGTTGATGGCACGGTTTCTATGGTATCCCGGGTAGGTAATGGTCGAAAAGAACAGAAATTGACCAGGGGACAAATGGGTTTGCTGAATAAAATGACGGGGCAAATTTCTGTCAGTGATGTCAAAGCCGAGAACTTTCTTCTGTGGATGGATGGTCAGATTATCTTTGAAGAAACGCCATTGGCACAGGTATGCCGGGATCTGGAACGTTGGTTTGGAATCACCATTGAGATCACGGATGCATCCCTCAGTTCTTTGAGATTGACGGCCGAATTTGGCAGCCGGTCGTTGAGTCATGTTCTCAATGTAATCAGTCATGCTTTGAATGTTGATTATGAGCTGGATGATGACAGGGTGTGGATTAAGAAGTTCCCTGAAAATCATTCAAATCACGATAACCAATGATTTAAAATATTTATTAACAACGATTGCCAATACGGGGTGCGCTTTGCCCGGGTGGGTATAAAAGCTAATGAATAACTAATGATTAAATCTGTTTTATTAACTGCCATGCTGATTTGCACCGGCATGATTTCGGATAATGATGCAAGTATTGCACAGGATTCAATTCGGTCCTCGATATATGGACCATTCTTCAGCAACAGTACCTTGAATAAAAACCTGACCTATTATCTGGTTCAGCAGTACGAAGAATCCATTTCGGAATTACAGCGGCCTGTTACATCTGATTTTCTTGAAGAACCGAGAAGACAGGTCATTGGAGAAATTGCCCGGCAGGGAAACCTGGGTATTGCGATCAACCCGGATTTGCCCCTGTTAGATGTGCCACTAACCATTAAACTGGAAAACAACACTGTTGCCGAGGCTTTGAAACTTTCTCTTGCCGGAACAAATTATGAAGCTGCGATTTCCAGGTGGCGGGAGATTGTTTTAGTTGAACGTGAAGAAGCGCTTCCCGGCTCTGACCTGTATCAACAACATGCCATAATCACCGGCCGAATTGTCGATGCTTCAAGCGGTGAACCCCTGATAGGCGCCAATATCATTCTGCAAAACACAGCCGTTGGCACCACATCCAATATGGATGGAGAGTACTCATTACGGGGAATTCCTGCAGGTGAGCAGGTTCTGGAGATTCGTTACCTCGGTTATGTTCCTCTGAATATTCCGATAAATATGATCGAAGGAGAAGAGAG
>SKWQ01000006.1 GCA_007128855.1 Balneolales bacterium | reverse complement strand
GGCGGCTGGGGATCCCGGTCCTCTACGCAAACCAGATCGGCGCCAACACCGAGCTCATATTCGACGGTATCAGCTCGGTCATTTCCGCGGACGGAGAAGTGCTCCTGCGGCTCGCCACCCTCGAAGAGGACCGGGGGGATGTGCACTGGCCGGAATCCAACCAGCCTGTACCGGTAGATAAAACATCGGCCATCACACCGTTTCCGGGAACCGAGGAGCGGATCTTCAAGGCACTGGTGCTGGGTCTGCAGGATTACGCCGGAAAGAGCGGGATGTCCGGCGGAGTGGTGCTCGGCCTGAGCGGCGGCATCGATTCGGCGCTGACGGCAGTGATTGCCCGGGAAGCACTTGGACCGGAACAGGTTCTGGGGGTCACCATGCCTTCCAGGTACTCATCCGAAGGCAGCGTATCGGACTCTGAGGTGCTGGCCGGAAACCTCGGCATCCGGTTCCGGAACATCCCCATAAAAAACGTGTACGACATTTTTCTGGATGCGCTTGCGCCGGTCTTTGGTGACACCGGCTTTGACGTCGCGGAGGAAAACATCCAGAGCCGGGCTCGAGGGGTGCTTCTCATGGCCTTGTCCAACAAATTCGGGCACATGCTGCTCAATACCGGCAACAAATCGGAACTGGCGGTCGGCTACTGCACCCTGTACGGGGACATGGCGGGAGGACTGTCCATCCTCGCCGATGTCTACAAGACCGAAGTGTTCCGGATTTCGCGGTGGCTCAACGAAAGCTACTACGGCAGGGAGGTGATCCCGTGGAGCACCATTGAAAAGCCGCCGAGCGCAGAACTGCGCCCGGATCAGAAAGACACCGATTCGCTACCCGAGTACGGGATCCTGGACGGCATCCTCAAGGCCTATATCGAAGATCAGCTTTCGGCGGATGCCATTACGGCGCTGGGACACGATCGCGAACAGGTGCGTGAAATAATACGGATGGTGGACCGTAACGAGTACAAGCGCAGACAGGCGGCACCCGGACTGCGCGTCAGCTCCAAGGCATTCGGATTGGGCCGCCGGCTGCCCATCGTCCAGCGCTGGACGGATATGGGATAAACGCTATAATTCCTTTCGTTTGTCACACTTTTCCCGTACTTTAATCCGATGTGTCCGGTAGCATCATCCATGCTGTCGCCATTACGTTTATCACTATCATCCTTCCGGGTTCCTAACGCAGAATATCATGATTATCAGATTACTGATGGCAGCATTTGCCGTCACCCTTTTTACCGGGGTTGCCATTGCCCAGGACCGCGATAGCAGCATCGGGACCCAGAACGTTGAACCGATGTTGTTGCAGGTCAACCGTGCACCCCTGCTGCAACCGCCCGGACTTGAGCGGCCGGACCCTGTCACGGACCCTGTCCCGGTCCATGTGGACCTCGAAGTGATGCCAGAAACGGCCGGCAGCGGTACCCGGCTTCAGCCGGAGATGCTTCAGAAGCTCGCGTACATATACCGGGTCCATTTGCTGTCCATGGAAGCACAGATCAACGATGACCTGGTTACCGCAGAGGAGTACATCACCGATGCCCTCAACGCCATCCAGACCATGCTCGACGATCATCCCGAAATCCGCAACAGCCGGCAGTTCGCCGAGCTCTACCGGACGGTCATGACGGAATACCAGGAATTTTACGGCATCACGGATTCGATCATCGATGTTCAGGGAGAAATTTTCCAGGTCCACCAGGATCTGATGATGGCCGAAGAGGCGGACTGGTTCGACAAGCAGATGTTCGTATTGCCGGAAAACCTTGAGATCGGAAAGACACAGGTCCCGCTGATACGCAACCAGCAGGTCAACAACCACATTGCCTACCTGACCGTGCGGCGTCCGGAGATCATGGAGCGCTGGCTCGAGCGTTCCGCCCGCTATTTCCCCATGATGCGCGAAATATTCCGCGAGGAAAATGTACCCGAGGAGCTGGTGCACCTGGCCATGATCGAAAGCGGCCTGGTTGCCACCGCCCGCTCCCACGCACGTGCCGTCGGCATGTGGCAGTTCATATACGCCACCGGATCGGTATACGGCCTGGAGTTGAACTGGTGGATCGACGAGCGCCGCGACCCGGTGAAGGCGACCCGTGCCGCAGCGCGTCACCTGCGCGACCTGCATGAATACTGGAACGGGGACTGGCACCTTGCCCTTGCCAACTACAACGTGAGCACCAGGCGGATGCTCAGCTCGGTGCAGCGTGCCGGCGGAGTACGCAACTACTGGGAGATCTATCCGTTCCTGCCCAGGGAGACCAGGGGATATGTCCCCGGATTCATAGCCGCCACGCTGGTCGCGATGAACCCGGAGGATTTTGGCTTTGAAAAGCACTATGAAGTCGAGCCGTATGAATATGACGTTGTGGAAATCCACGGTTCGGTGGACCTGAGCATCCTTGCCGAATGCGCCGGCATCACCACCCAGGAGTTGCGTAACCTGAACCCCGAGCTGCTCCGGTGGGCGACCCCTCCCGGTGACAATCCGTATCCGCTCAAAATACCAAAGGGTTCCGAAGAGATTTTTATGGCGGCATACGAGGAAATCCCGGACGATAAGCGGATGAACAACATCGTCATCCACTCCGTGAAGCGCGGGGAGACGCTGGGCGTCATCGCCAACCGGTACGGCACCACGGTGCGCGCCCTGTATCAAGCCAATGAAGGCCTAAGCAGCATCATCCATCCCGGACAGGATCTGGTCATTCCGGTGCCCGGTGGTGGCAATGTGGCCATCCGCTCCGGAGAGCCGTCCAGGGCACAGACAGCCCGCCTGCGCGCGGCTACTCAGTCAGCGCCCGCCGCGAACCGTCCGGCCAACACGGCTTCGGTCGCCTATGTTGTCAAGTCGGGGGACACGGTCGGGCATATCGCGGAGTGGTTCGACACCCAGGCGTGGCGCATCCGCTCATGGAACAATATCGGCAACCTGATCCGTCCCGGACAGCGGCTGACCATCTACGTCCCCGCACACCAGCGAGACCAGTACGCTCAGCTGAACAACATGAGCAGGGCCGAGCGCAACAGGTTCACCGTTTCCGCGACACCGACCAGGGTCGCGGTCAGCGGGGACGGCGATTACCGGGTCTACACCGTTCGTCCGAACGACAACCTCACCGTGATCGCCCGCAGCTTCAATACCAGTGTCCAGGCCATCCAAAACATGAACAATCTTCAATCAACACGAATCTATGCCGGACAGACGTTACGCATTCCTAACTGATGTACTAACATGACGCCTGTCTCGTCGCCGCATATGCGTTTTTCATCCCGTTTTGTCCTTATCGCTGTTATCCTGGCAGGTGTTGCCGCCACCGGCTTCATCCTGCGTCCCGATCCCTACTTCCTGATCCAGAAAAACTTCCGGATCTTCAGCGAAGTCTACGAGAACGTATCCGGTTCGTACATCGAGGATGTCGATCCGGAACGGCTGATCAGGAGCGGAATCGATGCCATGCTCAACGAGCTGGACCCCTACACCGTCCTGATCGACGAGGCCGGCAGCCGGCAGATGGACATTGTCACGACCGGACAGTACGCCGGCGTGGGTCTTGAAGTCGGGGCCCGTGGCGGACAGCTGGTCGTAATTGCGCCCATCGAGGGCTATTCGGCCGAACGCCGCGGTATGCGCGCCGGTGACATCATCAAGAAGGTGGAAGACATCGACGTCACCAGAATGAGCACCGATGATCTGCAAAGCCTGCTTCGCGGAGATCCCGGAACCACAGTCGTGCTCACCATCCGCCGCTTTGGCATTGAGGATCTGCTGGAATTCGAGCTCACCCGGGAGACCATTGAAGTCAGGAACGTAACCTACTTCGGAATGCTTGATTCCGACTCCCGCGTCGGTTACATCCTTCTGAGAAGATTTGCCCAGAATGCCGCCGAAGAGGTCCGCAAAGCCATCCTTGAGCTGGAACAGGAGGGACCGCTGGACGGGCTCGTCCTGGACCTGCGCAACAACCCGGGCGGTTTGCTGGATGAGGCCGTGAAGATCATCGACAAGTTTGTCCCGCCGGGCAAGAAAGTCGTCTGGACCGAGGGACGCATGTCGCGTGCCAATCAGCAGTACGAGACCTCCGAAGAACCCGTTTACGCCGACGGACCGCTGGTCATCCTGCAAAACAGCGGAAGCGCCAGCGCTTCGGAAATCGTAAGCGGGGCACTGCAGGACCTTGACCGGGCCGTTGTGATCGGCGAGCGCAGTTTCGGCAAAGGCCTGGTACAGATCGTACAGCCGCTGTCATACAATGTCTCCCTGAAGATCACCACATCCAAATATTACATTCCCAGCGGACGCTCCATCCAGTCGACACCCTATCTCACCAGCGAGGAGGCGGCTGCCATGGACGAGGTTCCCGACTCGCTCCGGTCAAAGCACAACACACTTGGCGGAAGGGTGGTCTTTGAGGGAATCGGTATTGAGCCGGATCTGGTTGTCCCGCAACGCCAGCACGGCATGCTTGAGATCGCCCTGCTGCAGAACAGCCACTACTTCTTCTTTGCCAACGAATATACATCCGGCAGGGAGCAGCTGGACCCCGG
>SKWQ01000237.1 GCA_007128855.1 Balneolales bacterium | reverse complement strand
ACATTCAGGAACACAATGGGGCTGGAATCGGCGTCGGCCTTCGAGACGATCGGGTTGTCAACATCAGGCGGCAGGCGCCGGATGGAGCGGGACACACGGTCTCGCACGTCATTCGCAGCGGCTTCCAGATCCACCCCGAGATCGAATTCGACCGTAATGGTGCTGCGCCCCTCGCGGCTGACCGAGGTCATGGTGCGGATGCCGGCAATCCCGTTGAGCTGCTCTTCGAGCGGTTCGGTGATCTGCGATTCGATGACTTCGGCATTGGCGCCGGTGTAGTTGGTCTGAACGGTGATGATGGGCGGATCCACCGATGGGTACTCGCGCACCCCCAGGCTGTTGTAGCCCAGAATGCCAAACAGCACGATCACGGTGGACATCACCGTGGCCAGCACGGGACGCCGGACACTGACAGCAGACAGGCTCATAAGGCGGTCACCTCATCAACGGTTTCCTGTTTCACATTGGCCAATTCCACCGTCATGCCGTCGCGTATCTGAAGCAGGCCGGTCGTTATGACGGTGTCTTCCGGCGACAGACCATCCCGTATCTGCACACGACGGTCCGTTCGGGTGCCGATCTGCACCTGTTGTGTATATACACTCCCTTCCCGGTAAATAAAAACACTGTATCCGGTCATTTCGGGAACCAGCGCCTCGGACGGGATTAGCAGGGCGTCGTCAACCTGCCTCAGATCCACTTCCACGTGCGCAAAAGCACCGGGGAGGATGAGGGCGGACGGATTCGGGGCGATGGCCCGCATGCGCAGGGTACGGGTCTCCCGATCCACCCGCGGCTGCAAGGCATAGATCCGGCCTTCAAGCATTTCATCGCTGCCTTCGACCCGGAAACGGATGACCTGGTCGCGCCGTACGGCCGGACGGAACCGCTCGGGAATGGAGAAATCAATCTTCACCTGGTCGATCTTCTGGAGACTGGAAATGATCACGTCCGGTGAAACGAAACTGCCGACACTGACCTCCTGAAGGCCGATAACTCCGTCGAACGGGGCCCTGATCTCCATCTTGTCGAGCTGCGCCTGCACCCGGTCGCTCTGTGCCTTGAGGGTGTTGAGTTCATTGAGGACCATGTCGTAATCGTCCTGGGCAATCGCGTTCCTGGAAAGCAGTTCACTCTGGCGCTGCTCACGGATGCGGGCCAGATTGATCTGGTAGGAAATCCTGCGCAGCTCCTGCTGCAGCTCGGCATCGTTCAGTTTGACCAGCAGGTCGCCGGCACTTACATCGCTGTCCTCTTCGAAATAGATGCCGGTGATGCGGCCGGAGGTTTCCGGGCGGATGTAGATCTCCTCGTCCGCGAGGACGTTCCCGGTGGTGTAGATCGTTTCACGGAATGGTTCGGGGGTGACCCGGTATCCTTCCACCGACACGGCGGACGGGCCGCCCTGACGCTGTGCATCCGCACTTCCGGCAGCGTTGCCGTCCGATTGGATCCTGTTCCAGATAAGGAAGCCCAGGACGATGAGAAACAGGCCGGCAATGAGCGTTCGTTTTAATACAGGATTCATTTTACGTGAGATGATGGAAGGAATAAGACGGAAGCAGTTCTTGCATGAAACCGTGATGGTGCAGGAAATAGGTTGTCGATGCAATTGCGCCGGGCGGTCCAGCTGCCTGCAGTACAACCGTTTCTAATCGCAGTCGTTTACCGGTGCCATTTACATGGAATATAACGCAGTCCGGCTTCGATAGGTTTCTGCTTGTATGTAAAAAGATGCTAAAGCCGGGGTCCCAGACCCATCTATTCCAGGATAAAGCGGGGAATCTCCCTTGGGAGCCGCACCAGCGTCTCGTAGTTCACGTCATTGGTCATGTCACTGAACGAGGATACGGTGATACGGTTATTCCTCTGGCTGCCGATCAGCACCACCTCGTCTTCCCGCTGCACACCGGGACAGTGCGAGACATCCACGATCATCATGTTCATGTTGACCATCCCGATCACCGGAACCCTGCGTCCGTGAACCAGCACCTTGCCCAGATTGCTGAGTACACGTCCGAATCCGTGGCTGTAGCCCACCGGCACCGCTGCGATGAGCGTGTCGTCCGTGGTTTGGTAGATCGTGCCGTATCCCACAAACTCACCGGCTCTGACCTTCTTGATGCTCATGATCTTGGACTTCCAGCTGATGGTCTGACGGAGCGGATTGTCGGTCATCCGTCTTTTCCCATTCTGCGTCAGGTACTGCATGAAGGTCTCCTTGCTGGGCCAGAATCCGTACTGCAGTATCCCGACGCGCACCATGTCCATTTTGGTGTGCGGATAGGCCACGAGCGGGGCCGAGCACGCCGTGTGCCTCATGTCCGCCTCGACCCCTTTTTTGCGCAGATATCCGTGATACCGGTTGAAATTGGCGATCTGATTCTGGATGCGCAGATAATTGGCGATGCTTTCGGCTCCGGCAAAATGTGTGCAGATGCCCATGATGTGCAGGTGGTCCAGGTTGCGGACCAGCAGATCGGCCAGCTTGTTCCGGTCCTCCCAGTCGAATCCGAGACGGTTCATCCCGGTTTCCAGCTCCAGATGGATGCGGGCCTTCCCGTTCTGCTTCTTCGCGGCATAGATGGCGGCGTTGAGCCGGTCAAACTCGAACACATAGAACGAGATGTCGTTTTCAACGGCCCAGCTGAGCTGGTCGTCGTCGATCATCCCCATGATCATGATGTGCGAATCCTTTCGGCGGGACATGAGCGCCCTGAGGGCTTCGTCGGCGCTGTGCACCGCGAAATAATTCACGCCGCACTCCTCGGCAAGAGGAAGGAAATGCTCGATTCCGTGACCGTACGCGTTCCCCTTGATCACGGAACACAAGCGGACATCGGGACCGGTGAGTTTTTTCAGGAACCGCAGGTTGGATTTCAACGCCGCTTTGCTGATTTCGATAAAGGAAGTGTGGAACATGAGGATGTGGCAGGGAATGGTCGGAACGCGCCAGAGTTTTTCCGGATTCGACCGGATCTGGTGCGACCGCGGAACGCAGAAAATAATTTCATACCGAAAGCGTGCTCACTGCATGACTCTGCCCCTTAAAATAATCCGCATTCCTCAATAATTCCAGTGAAAGCCCTCACACCTGTTTCAAGCAGTTCATCCGGGAAGTCATAGCGGGTGTCGTGCATGTGGGCGTGTTCTTTCCCCGCCCCCAGACCGAACAATGCCCCGGGATAATGATCTGTGAACCGGCCGAAGTCCTCCGACCACGAAAACGGATCCGGCATGTCCCGGATTTCCGGGTTGTCCGGCAGTTTTTCGGCTGATTTCCTGATGATTTCCACAGCTTCGGCATGGTTGACCGTCGGATAGAAGACCTCCGTCCACTCATGGCTGCAATCCAGGCCGTGGGCTTCCGCGGTTTCCTGAGCGAGTGCGACCGCTTGCTCCCTGAGCTGTTCCAGGTCTTCGGGTTCCCAGGCACGCAGGGTGGCCATGAGCACTGCACGTCCCGGGGTGGTTCCGAACGCCGGATCGCCGACACGCACGTGGATGACAGTTGCCAATCCGAACCGCCCGGAAGGCAGCACCGATCCGGGAAGCGCCTGCAGCGCCGTGATCAGGGATGCCACGGCAGGTGCGGGACTGCGGCCCTGTTCCGGATGGGCCGCGTGTGCCGTGTTTCCGGTCAGTCTGAGAATCAGTCCCGCCGAGCCGGCTGCAAACACATCCTGCCGCAGCAGCACGGAATGGAGCGGAAAACCGGGCAGATTGTGGAAGGCAAAGACAAAATCGGGGTGGATGTCGGACATTTTGTGATCTTCCAGCATCCGCTCCACACCTTCACCGGTTTCCTCGGCGGGCTGGAAGAGCAAATAGACCTTGCCGCGGGAAAGGGGACGCTGCTTGAGCGTTTGTGCCAGCCCGATGAGCACGGCCATGTGTCCGTCGTGCCCACATTTGTGTGCCACACCGCTGTTTTCGGATGCATGGGGCAGCGATATGGTCTCGTCGATGGGCAGGGCGTCCAGTTCGGCACGGAAGAGCAGCACGGGTCCCGGATGGCCGCTGTCCACCGTTGCCAGCAGGCCGTGGCCGCCGATGCCCTCCCGGATATCGGAGATGCCTGCCTCCCGCAGCTTTTCCGCCACGAACGCCGCCGTCCGGGATTCGCGATGTGCCGTTTCGGCAAGCCGGTGCAGCTGATGTCTGATGGAAGTGAGTTGCTTGTTCATGTTCGGTGATTACGTACCCGGGATTTGTTTGTTGCCGGCACCGCGGTGCCGGCTCAATACATCGGCCCCAGTACCTGTTGCGGATCCGGATAGGTCCGCAGGGCTTCGGTAAGGTCTTCGGGAGCTACCACGCCCGGCATATCCGGCACGGCCGGACGCACACGCGAGAGCTGGAAGTGCAGGTGCGGGACCCATCCACCATTTTCTGCGGCATTGCCCACTTCGGCGAACGGCTGGCCTTTTTCCAGCGGCATGCCCTCCGAAACGTGCTTCAGGGAGGCCCTGCTCAGGTGGCCGAAAAGTGCATAGAGCGGGACGGACGGGCCACCGGACGGACTCCGGGACGATCCCAGATCCATCGGCACAAAGTGTTCGGTGACGATGGTCGGACCGTAATCCCCCGGCTGGTCGTTGTCCCGGAAGAAGAGCACCCGGCCCTCCGCGAAAGCGCAGACCGGCGTACCGGCCGGCACCCAGATATCGATGCCCATGTGGATGTTGCGCACTCCTTTGAAAAGCCCGGTGGTGTACATCCTGCTGCGCTTTTCGTTATATCTGCCAACGGAAGGGGGATCCAGCGAAATGGCTTCCGGGTCGTACCCTTTTGTTAGATCGAGCACCTGCCAGGTGTCGCCCATGTCGATCACGGGATGGAATCCGTGCGGCGGCCGCAGGCCGGGTCCCCGACTATCATCCCGCTCTTCCACACTCCGGTTTTTTTCCGGGATGTTCATTCCACGTATTTGTCGATATAGTTGGAGTTCATGAGTCCGAGCGCACCCACGTACTTGAGCTGGAAGGAGACCATGTCGCCCACTTTCAGATCACGCTCGTTCTGTCCGACGTTGACGACCAGCATATCCGAACTGGCATCGACAATTTCGATGTCCTTGCTCTTGGGGATGAGGAAGTCAGGTTGAATGTCGAGGTATCCGATGTCCAGGATGGCCCGGAATGCAGTCTTGCCGTAGAGGCCCTCGTCGATTTCCATGGTCTGTCCCTGCGGGTTGGCGGCCAGTTCGCCGCTGGGAACCAGCGGTTTTTCGTGGATCTCGATCACCTGTGCAAACAGCTCCAGTACCGAGGGTTCCATGCCCTCGATGATATCGCCGCTGAACAGGTCCACCCCGAAATAGAGCGCCTCGCCGATGCGGAAGTGGTTCACGCTGTCGGGCAGGTCCCCGCGCAGGATCAGCGGCAGCACCACGGTCGTACCGCCGGAAACCCACCGGATCTTGCGGTCGAATTTGAGTTCTATGATCTGCTTGTAGAGGGCCAGCTGGATGAGCTTGTCGGAGCTGGGCATCACGCCATGCAGGCAGTTCAGGTTGGTTCCGAGTCCGATCACCTCGATATTCGGCAGGCGGAAAATCTCACCGTAAAAGTCGATGAGCTCCTCCCGCATGACACCCTCGCGCAGGTCCCCCATTTCGATCATGATGATGACCATATGCTTGCGTTTCTGCCGTACGGCTTCCTTGGAAAGCAAACGGATGGTCTCCAGCTCCGTGTTGAAGCTGACATCGGCATATTGCACGATATCCTTAAGGTACTTCTTTGGCGGGGGTTTGATGTAAACGGTCTGGACCTCCGGGTCGATGCCCTTGATCACCTTCAGATTGCTGACGCGGGAGTCATGGATTTCCCGGGCACCGAGTTCAATCACCTCCCGGATGTAGGCCTCGTTTCCACAAAAAAGCTTGGTGACCACACCCCATTCGATTTTGTGGTCCTCGAAAATTTGCTTCAGGAACCCGTAGTTGTGACGCAGTTTGTCGCGATAGAGCTTGAGATAGGCCATGATTATTTCTTGAACCTCATTTCCAGGTATTTGCTGCTGAATCCGATGCGTTCATAGAGCCGGCATGCGGGGTTGTCTGGCTCCACGTGAAGGGCTACGTCGCCTCTCGCTGTGCCGATCGCCTTTTCCATGAGGGTTTTGCCGATGCCGCGCCCTCTGGTTTTTCCGTCGACGGCTATGTATACCAGGAGGTTTTCGGGAACATATTCACTCATGCCTGTCTCCAGTACAACAACGACACCAAGAATGGAACCGTCATCCTCTTTCGCGACCAGGATGAAGCCGCGCCGGCAATCGTCTTTTCCGAGTGCATAGTCCAGACACTTCATAATCTGGCTTTCGGGATCGCGGAAACGGTCCAGATGGGTATGGAGAAAGCCGGCAATCTGCTCCTGCGTTACCGAAGCTTCTCCGTGATTTTCCGGTGTGATCGATTCAATAGTAACTGTTTGATCCATTTTTCTGTAGTAAATCTTAATTATCAATGATAGTTGTAGTTGTCGGATGAACGACTGCGCCAATATGCAGGCCATTCATCGGTAATATGGCCCCTGCCCGGCCCGGACTTCGCATCAGGACACCTTTCTGTCAGGTATCCATACGGAAAAACTGACGAAGATGACCAGTGACGCTGTCAGCCCGAAGATTATGGGATCGAGGCCGTATGGCATAGTGATCTGAATTGGCATTTCAAACGGAAGGTTCCGGTCCGACAGCAGGGTGAGTCCAAGTGTGAGCGAACCGCCCGCTATCATGGACCATAAGGCGGCGGCATTGCTGCTGCGTTTCCAGTAGATGCCGCCGATGATCGGTACCAGCAATGCCGATACCATGAACGCATACGAATAGAGCATGATCTGCAACACCGTGTCAAAGACCGCCGCCAGCAGGAGCGCCAGGATTCCAAGCGCCAGGGTGACGATCTGCGACAGCCGGATCATGGAGATCCTGCTTGTATCTATCCTGAACAATTTTTCGATGATATCCGTTGTCACGTTTCCCGACGCCGCCACAAGGCAGCTGTCGGCCGTGGACATGATGGCCGAAAAGTAGGCCGACATCATCAGACCCATGAGCCCGATGGGCAGGACCGTCCGCAACAGCATCGGCAATCCCTCCTCCTGGTGCATCCCGGCAGCCGATTCGTACCCCATGTAGGCGAACATGCCCTGCTCGGCCGCCACATAGGCAAAAAGCCCCAGAAGCACCCCCATGAACGCCATTACCGGCCACTCCAGCAACCCGGCCAGATACCACGCTTTCTGTGCCTCCTTCTCCGATCGCGTGGCGTAAATGCGCTGGTAAAGGGTCATGCCGACAAACCATATCGGCAGGATGGTGATGCCCCAGTTGAGCATCTGCTGCCACGAGATGTTTCGCAGCGACAGCATCTCGGGCGCCACTGTCTCACGGATCACCTCGTGGCCGCCCACGGCGAAATAGCCCACCGGTATGCCGATGAAAATGAGCCCGCTCAGCAGCAGTATCCACTGGAAGGTGTCGGTGTAGATGACCGCCTTGATACCGCCCATCACAGTGTAGACGATAATGATGAACGCCATCAGGTAGAGCGCGGTGTCCAGACTCATGCCGTCGAAGGAGGCCGAGGCAAGACGTGCGCCGGCCAGCATCTGCGAACTGCTGAAACCGACGTAGCCGATTGCAGAGATGATGCCCGCCAGAAAGGCCACACGCGCGTTGAAAAAATGGCTGAACACCTCCGGCATGGTGAAGAAACCCTGCTCGGTGGAGAGGTTCTTGACCTTGGGAATGAGGAAGACGGCAGCAAGCCATGCGCCCAGCAGTCCTGTAAAAAGCATCCAGGACCCTGAAATTCCCATCACGAATCCTAGTCCGCCCAGACCGATGGAAAACCCGCCGCCTACGTCGGTGGCCACCACGGAAAGGCCGACGTGCTTGTAATCCATTTTCCGTCCGCCAATATAGTATTCCTCCGCACCCTTGTTCCGGAAATAGAAGAAAACGCCGATGCCAAGAATGATGACGAAATAAAGAACAAAAACCGTTAGATCTACTGGATTCATGTGGATTTTTGAGGTTTTTCAGGACAGCCTTAAAGATTGCCATTAATCAAAGCAATAGCAAATGAGCATCCTTCCGGATATCTCGTTATATTTACAGGTTTTTATTATTACAAAGCTTCTCAGCACCAACTTTCAACTTTCAACTTTCAACTCCCACATGAAGATCCAACTCAAACGCATCGACGATGCCTTCCATCTGGAAGCGGCCAACGAACTCGGGAAAACGATACAGATGGACGGGGCCCCGAAGATCGGAGGATCCGACAAAGCGCCACGCCCCATGGAAGTCTTGCTGATGAGCATAGCTGGATGCAGCTCCATGGACGTGCTCGACATCCTCAAAAAACAGCGGCAGCACGTGAAGGATTTCCGGATCGAAGTGGACGCCGAGCGGGAAAAGGACAAGGTGCCGGCACTGTTCACCAACATCCACCTCCATTTTTATCTGACGGGCGACCTGGACGGGAAAAAGGTGGAGCGGGCCGTGCGCATGTCCATGGAAACCTACTGCTCGGTCGCAAAGATCGTGGAGAAAACAGCCAGGATCACCTGGGAATGGACCGTCGAGGAAAGCTGACCGGCAACACCGGGATTTCATCGCAGAACGGCCGTCCCAGATAACGCTTCAACATCTCCGCACAATACAATGCTCAAAATCACTCCTGATTACGTTTCCGCTAACAAAAAACTCTCACTTGACCAAATCAACGACCTGGAGATGCATTCGTTTATCAACCTGATGAACGTCATCTACTCCCAGTTGGAGTTGCTGCTGATGGACGACGAGGGGAACCTCTACCTGAAAGAGGCACTGGCCCAGACCAGGGGATTGCTGGATGAGATCCGCAGCGGCAAACTGGATGGTTTCCTGCCGAAACACGTCCTGGAGTACAAAAACACGGTACGTCGCACCCTGCACTCAATTGAAAAAAAGGCCGGCGACGCAGAGACGATGGAAGAGATCAGGGAGGCGCGCTCGCTGTTGGAATACATCTTTTCCATCCTCGATGTGCGGCTCGAAGAGCTCTACAAGCGGATCCCCGATCCCGACGAGTGGCTGCGGATCTGCCTGGACGACTTCCGGAATGAACACGACACCTACTTCGACACGCTTGAAAAGAACAGCAAGGGCCGGTTCCGTATCGTCAGGGATGCCGCGCACAAACGGGAAGACGACTATCTTGTGGAGATGGATATCACCAGTGGCAACGGTTCGACGATAGCCATGCCGCTGCTTTTCAAGGACGTGATCCGGGATCTGATCTCCAACGCACGGAAATACACACCGCCCGGAGGCACGATCCGAATCGGTATCCAACAACAGCAGGAACATCTTCGATGCATTGTGTCAGACACCGGTATCGGGATTCCGAAGGAGGAGCTGCCACTGGTGTTCGAGTACGGCTACCGCGCTTCCAATACCGGGGATATCCGTACCATGGGCGGCGGATTCGGCCTGACCAAGGCGCTGCATGTCGTCCGCCACTTCAAAGGTGATCTCTGGATCGACTCGGAGCCGGACAAAGGCACGACGATCACGATTGAACTCCCGCTTCCGCGGAGCATCCGCATCCAAAAAAATGAAAAAAAGATTTGAAACCCGCGCGATCCGGGAGCAGGCAGCCCGGTCAGAGCACCGCGAGCATTCCGTCCCCGTATACCTGACATCCAGCTTCACCTTTGACTCGGCGGAACACGGACAGGCGCTTTTTGCCGGTGAGACTGAGGGAAATGTCTACAGCCGCTACAGCAACCCCAATACCGATGAGTTCGTCCGCAAGATCTGCCTGCTGGAAGAGGTGGAAGACGGCCTGGCAACCGCCTCCGGGATGGCAGCGGTCTATGTGAGCCTGGCCGGCCTGCTCAACAGCGGGGACCACATCATCGCAGCGCGGGCCGTTTTCGGCTCCACCCACCAGATCCTCACCCGGATACTGCCCCGATGGAACATCAGCCATACGTATGTGGACATCTCCCGGCCGGAATCATGGGAGGATGCGGTCCGTCCGCAGACACGGATGCTGTTCCTGGAGTCCCCGTCCAACCCCGGACTGGAGCTGATCGACCTTGAGTTTGCAGGCACGTTTGCGCGCAGGCACAACCTGATCCTGAACGTAGACAACTGCTTTGCCACACCCTATCTGCAGCGTCCGGCGGAATACGGGGCGGACCTGGTCATCCATTCGGCCACGAAGTTCATCGACGGCCAGGGACGCACGCTCGGCGGTGTCGTTGCCGGAAAACCCGAGCTTATCGAGCAGCTTCGCTTCTTTGCACGCCATACGGGACCCGCCCTGTCGCCGTTCAACGCCTGGGTCCTGTCCAAAAGCCTGGAAACACTGACGGTCCGCATGGAGCGCCATTGCGAAAATGCACTGAAACTGGCTACGTTCCTCGATCAGCACCCGAAGGTGACCGGGGTCCGGTATCCGTTCCTGCCATCCCACCCGCAATACGATCTGGCCCGGCGGCAGATGACGCTTGGCGGAGGCGTGCTGGTTTTCGATTTCGACGGCGGATTTGATGCCGCCCGCAGGTTCATTGACCGGCTGCAGATGCTCTCCATCTCCTCTAATCTCGGGGATACGCGCACCATCGTGACGCACCCGGCATCCACCACACACTCCAAACTGACCGAAGAGGAGCGGCGGGCGGCGGGTATCACGCCGGGACTGGTGCGCATATCGGCCGGACTGGAACACATCGACGATATCATTGCCGATGTGGAGCAGGCGTTGATGTAGAATAACGGCATCCCCACAGGCACATGGGCAGCGGTTGAATTATCAAAGCGGTTTCTCGGATAAAATCCGAGGCGTATCGCCTTTTTTTGCAACTTTTTACATATTTTATCAAACCTGTGCGTACTTGATTACGTATACTTGCTGTTTATTTTATTTCACAACAGCGTTGTTACCGAGGGACATGTATTTATTATATCATTACAACAGTATGTTTCGGTTATTGCTTATTTCATTTTTGCTTGTTGCGGTAACCGGAGCGGCCATGGGTCAGCAGGTGCAGTTGCGCGGCATCATCACGGATGCGTCCGACGGACAGCCGGTGGAGGGCGCCAACGTGGTGCTGCTCGATGAAGACCAGGTTTTTGTACATGGCGCGGCCACCGACAGGAACGGATTGTACCGGATCGCGAACATCAGCCCTGGAAACTTCACCATCCGCATCAGCTACATCGGCTATGTGACGCATATAGCATCCATTGAAATCACCGATGAGCCCTCCCAGATCTTCAACACGCGCATGGAGGAGGACAGCGGGATGCTGGACGAGGTGGTGATCACCGTCCGGAGCCAGGCGGCCCGCATGACGGCCGGACACCAGCGCGTCTCTCCGGTCGACCTGCAGCGCGTGGTCACCCCTGCCGCCGGAGGCGATATGGCCAGCTACCTGCAGGCGTTGCCCGGCGTCGTGGCGGCGGGCGACCGGGGCGGCCAGCTCTTCGTGCGCGGCGGAACGCCGTCCGAAAACCTGGCCCTCATTGACGGACTGACCATCTACCAGCCCTTTCACATCGTGGGTTTTTTCTCGGCCTTTCCCGAAGAGCTGCTTGCCAGCGCCGATTTTTACGCAGGCGGTTTTGAAACCCGCTACTCGGGAAGGATGTCATCGGTGCTGGACGTCCGCATGCGCGACGGCAACTTCCACAACACGACCGGATCCGGCTCCATCAGCCCGTTCCTGGCCGAAGTGCTCGTGGAAGGACCCATCCAGAGAGGCCATTCATCCTGGATCGGGAGCTACCGCCGTTCCCAGATCGAACACACCAGCCCGCTGTTCCTCGGTCAGGAGCAACCGATCCACTTCGAAAGCCAGTTCGCAAAAGTCACCCAGTTGAGCAACGACGGGACCCGCTGCTCTGCCATGGGCATGCACACCTACGACCGCGGCAAGCTGGATACCGATTTCGGCAACAACTTCTGGTGGCGAAACCTGGTGATCGGAGGCGGGTGTACGCACATCGCCACCGACCCCGACCTTTTTGTCGATTTCAACTCCGGGATATCGCACCTCTCCAACGGCATGGGCGGGTCCCGTACGACCAACCTCTCATCCTCCATCACCAAACTCAGCACCGAGCTGAACGTCAGCCAGTTTGTCAATGACATCGAGTTGCGCTACGGTATCAACTTCCATATGAAGTGGCTCGATTACGACATTGAAGAGATATTCCGGATGCCCAGCTCGGACCTGGATGTGCTTCTGGGCCTCGGCTCCTATATTGAATCCGCCATTCCGTTCGGAAACATCACAATTCGTCCAGGCACGGCTTTCACCTTCTACACCGACTACTTCGGCCTGACCGCGGAACCCAGACTCCGGTTCACATGGCAGCCCTACGGCTCCGATTACCAGGAATTCAACGCGGCCGTCGGCTATTACAGCCAGAGCATCACCGGCATCTCCGACCTTCGCGATGTCGGCTCGGCTTTCCTTGCGTGGATGCCGGCTCCGGACGGGAAACAGATGCGTTCCCTTCACTATCTGCTCGGATGGCAGCAGCGTCTTGCCCGCGGGCTCCAGCTCTCCGTCGAGGGCTACCACAAGCGGGTCACCAACCTGCCGGTCACCCTCTGGAGCACCATCGCTGAATTCACCACCGACCTCGCACTGGCCGACGGCAACGTCTACGGCGCCGATATCCGCTTCGAATACGGAACACATCGATTCTACTCCTTCATCGGATACGGCTACTCCTGGATCGAGTACGAATCGGCGCAACGCAGTTTTTCCGAGTGGTTTGGCGAGCCGATCCAGCGCTACCATCCGGCCCACGACCGAAGGCACCAGTTCAACGCCATGGCGACCCTGGATGTCTCCGACTACACCTTCTCCATCGGCTGGCAGCTGGGTACGGGCCTGCCCTTCACCCGCCAGATGGGCTTCGACAGCATGCTGCGATTCGACCGCGGCCTGCCCAACGTAAGATCGAACTACGGGACCCCGCGGGTCATACTCGACCAGCCCTTCGCGGGAAGGACCCCGATGTTCCACCGGATGGATGTTTCGGTCAACCGCACCCTCCGGATGGGAACCACCCGCATGGAGGTTCAGCTGGGTGTGATCAACTCGTACGACCGGACCAACCTTTTCTACTACGACGTCTACACCCAGCGGCGTATCAACCAGCTCCCCTTTGCTCCCTATGGATCTTTCAAAATGGTATTGTGACATGAATATCCGATACAAAAAAAATACCTGCAGCCGCGACACCCAGGGTCCGCCATCCACAAATGGTACCGGAAAGCAACTTGCTGCGATTTTGACCCTGGTGGGATTCCTCTCTGCCGGATCGCTTCTTGCCGGCTGCGATGAATCGTTCAACACGTTCAAGGACAACGACCGGTACATCTTCTCAATCTCAGGGTATCTCGACACCTCCCTTGATGAGCAGTGGCTCCGAGTGATCAACCTCCAGGAGGAGATCGATCCCAACGGTGGCGGGATGAACGGAACCGTAACTCTGGAACACCTCGAAACCGGTGAGTCCTACTCCTTCCGGGACTCCCTGTTCCGCTTTTCCGAAACGACCCTTGCCTATAATTACAGGACGGAAGCACAGGTACAGCCCTCAAGCACCTACCTGCTCACCGCAACCCGGAGCGACGGTGCCCGGAGCCGTGTCGTGGTCGACATTCCGGATGTGTTCACTGCACCGACGTTTGTCCCGGCTGACCGTCCCTGGCAGCCCGACATGCTGCTCATTCAGGAGGTGGAAAACCTGGCCGATATCCAAATCCGTTTCCGTATCACCCACAAAGTGGCGGAGTATTCCCAGCCGTATCACCACTCCCTGATCGGTGGCGCATTCCGGATGGGCGATAACTCCCATGGCGTGTACATTGACAGGGAAACCATTGCCACAGCCACAATCGGCATGAGCGAAATTGAGATTACTGAGTGCGAACTGTTCGTTGCCTCCGCGGGCACAGACTGGGTGGACTTTTCCGAAATGGACCCGGAACTGCTCATGCTGCCCGATGGCATCTCCAACGTGGAAAACGGCACGGGCTATGTCATCGGCGTGAGCAGCCGGACCATTCCCTACGAGAACTTCGCCTGCGACGACCAGGATTAAGACGACCGGTACTGCGAGGAACTGAACCGCGACGGACTTAACGTTTGACTTTTATCCGCCCTTTTCGGGAAGGCAGGTTTTCCAGGAAGCTCGGAGCAGCTTTCACTCTTGCTGCGCCAAAATTTGTACCTGAAATAACAAAGGCTTGCAACCCATTGGGTTGCAAGCCTTATAGTGGCGGGGGCAGGATTCGAACCTGCGACCTTCGGGTTATGAGCCCGACGAGCTACCAGCTGCTCCACCCCGCAGTGTGTAGACTTATAAGGTACGACTTTTTTTTTCCGGTGTCAAATTATTTAAACATCGATTTTGAGGAAAAATCAAAAAAGGAAACGGCCATTTCTTGGTACTGAGCGCGGTTTTTGGTAGCTTAAGGCAATCATTTCTCCTATCAGAATAAGTCCGCACCTCTAAATCATTGGCTTCATGACTCCTAAATCCATCATTACGCCCGATGCTGTGCATTCCTCCCTCGGCAAACACATCCTCGCCGACGGTTTCGACATGGTCCTGGACCTGAAAAAAAGCCAGGGACCCTACCTCCATGACGCAAAAGGAAACCGCAGTTATCTCGATTTCTTCACCTATTTCGCTTCCAACCCGCTTGGAATGAACCACCCAAAAATGGTGGATGACCCGGAGTTCCGTGAAAAAATCGGTTTCGTGGCCATGCACAATCCATCCAATTCCGATGTGTACACCGCCGAAATGGCCGAATTCGTGGAAACGTTTTCACGCGTTGGCATCCCCTCTTATATGCCGCACGCATTCTTCGTGGCCGGTGGCGCCCTGGCCGTTGAAAACGCCCTGAAAGTGGCCTTCGACTGGAAAGTCCAGAAAAACTTCCAGAAGGGATACCGCGCGGAAAAGGGACACAAGGTGCTCCATTTCGAGCAGGCCTTCCACGGCCGATCGGGCTACACCATGTCGCTGACCAATACCGAGCCCAACAAAGTGGCCCTGTTCCCGAAATTCGACTGGCCCCGCGTGGTCAATCCGAAAATGCACTTCCCCATGGACCAGATCAACACCGATAAGGTGATCGCCATGGAGAAAAAAGCCATCGCCCAGGCCGAAAAGCACTTTGAACTGTACAAGGACGACATTGCCGCAATCCTCATCGAGCCCATCCAGGGCGAGGGGGGCGACAACCACTTCCGGCCGGAATTCCACCTGGCGCTGCGCGACCTTGCCGACAGGCACGAAGCCCTGCTGATCTACGACGAGGTTCAGACAGGCGTTGCCCTGACCGGAAAATTCTGGGCACATGAACATTACGTGAAACCGGACATTCTCGCATTCGGAAAAAAAGCCCAGGTCTGCGGAATCCTCGCCGGCACACGCATCGATGAACTGGAAACCAACGTGTTCCGAGTATCGTCCCGCATCAACTCGACATGGGGCGGCAACCTTGTGGATATGGTCCGTTTCTCGCGCTACCTCGAGATCATCGAGGAGGACAACCTGGTGGATAATGCCGCCAAAACCGGCGCCTACCTGCAGGAAAAACTCCATGAACTGGTGGATGAGTT
>SKWQ01000165.1 GCA_007128855.1 Balneolales bacterium | reverse complement strand
GGCTTCGGTCTCTGCCGGGCCGGCATCCACAAAACGGGAGGCGCTGGCCTGGTCGCGCACCATCACGGCAAACGGCTTGCGGTCGCGCAGTTTGGCATCGCGCAGGCGCCGCACGGCGGCAACGTTTTCAGCGTCGCACATCAGGTGGAATCCTCCCAGGCCTTTGACGGCGATGATGCCGCCCTGCTGCAGTATTTCGACGGTGGCATCCAGGATGTCCTGTATTCCGGTGATCCCGGGCCGATGCCTGCCGGAGTGGGGCTCATCGGTGCGGAACAGCGAATACTCCGGTCCGCAGTCATTGCATGCCACCGGCTGCGCATGGAACCGGCGGTCGTCCGGCGATCCGTACTCGCTGCGGCAGGCCTCGCACATCTCGAACGGGGCCATGGTCGTGGCCGGACGGTCATAGGGCAGCTCCCGGATGATGGTGAAGCGCGGTCCGCAGTGCGTGCAGTTGGTGAACGGGTAGGAAATGCGGTGCGGCTGGGTCCGCATATCCTCCAGGCATTCCTCACAGACGGCGATGTCGGGACTCACCTGCGTGATGCGGTCCGACCGGCTTTGGCTCCTGACGATGTGGAATCCGGGGCGGCTTTTCAGCGATTCTTCCGGACCGGGAGCCGGCGCCGCCTGGCTGATTTCGTAGATATTGGCCGCTTTGGGAGGATGATTGCGCAGGTCGCGCAAAAACCGTTCGATACGATCGGCGGGCCCATCCACCCGGATCACCACGCCGTCGTCGGCATTGCGGACCCACCCGGCCATCTGGTGCCGGAGTGCCAGCCGGTACACGAAAGGCCGGAATCCCACACCCTGCACCAATCCTCTTACGCGAATGACCCGCGAATGGCCTAGGCCCTGCTCAGTCATGAGACTGCTCCGTCAAATCACCATCCTGTAGTAAATGCTTGACAACGTAAATCAGTTTCATTACTATAATCTATAAGGTATTACAGTACCATCTGAAATTCGCATTATTGGGGAATATATTGGTTTTCAGAAAACATTGATTTATCGAAACAATCAACGGTGCCAGCTCAATCGTAACCATTTCCAGTTGAGATCATCGGGAAAAAGCCCGGGACATTGCTGAAAATTGTGTGAGCGGCACCACTCCTGTCTGTTCTTTTTATCATGCTCTTGTATACTGGAGCCCAATCAGGGAGCCGGAGGTAACCCATGAAACCAAAGATAGCGGTTTTTGACTTTGCAAGCTGTGAAGGATGCGAACTGCAGATTGCGAACCTGGAAGAGGATATACTGGAGCTGATAGAACATGTCGACATCGTTTCGTTCAGGGAGGTGATGAAGGAGCATTCGGACGACTACGACATTGCCTTTGTCGAGGGCTCCATCAACCGTCCCGCCGATGCCGAACGCCTCCGGGAAATCCGCTCCAATGCCAAGATACTCATCGCCCTGGGGGATTGCGCCACGACCGGCTGCGTCAACAAGCTGCGCAATGAGTGGCACGAGAGCGAAGCGCTCGCCGAAGTCTATCCAGGCGCCAAAAAACTGATCAAGGACAACGAACTTTTCGACATCTATCCGGCCAAAGCCATCAACGAGGTGGTGGATGTCGATTTCTACATCCGGGGATGCCCGGTCCGGAAGGAACAGGTGCTTTATTATGTAAAGCGCTTCTCGTACATGCCACCGTCCAGAAACAAGGACATGGATTTCGGGATCATCCTGCGGGACATGGAGATCGACAACCGATCGGTGATCAAGTACAATCCCAGGAAATGCATCCTCTGCAGGCGATGTGTGCATATCTGCCAGGATGTGATGGGGGTGGATGCGCTTGGTGTTGTGGAGAAGGGCAGCGAAGCGATCATATCGACGCCGCAGAACATCGGGTTCGATGCCAACGGCTGCATCCGTTGCGGACAGTGCATCTCCACCTGCCCGGTCGGCGCGCTGGGCAACCGATCGCCTGTCGAGACCCTGGCCATGGAGGTGAAAAAGAGGAAGCTTTCCATTGCCGTTGACTCGGTGGCGCTGTCGGCGTTCGTACAGAAGCATAATACGCTGCGTCTCATGAAACCGGAGCTGGCCGAGCGGTACGCCATTGCCGGATTGAGACACATCGGGTTCCAAAAGGTCCTGCAGTACGACTATTATATGGCCTTGTCGGCGGAAAAAGACAACCAGTCAGACACGCCCGTGCTGGCCAGCTGGTGCCGGGCGGCGCAAAACTACTTCAGGGAGCGCGAGCTCAACACGCTGAAGGTGAATGAAGGGAACAGTCCGTGGTCACTGCTGCTGGATGAGGTGAGCAAGAGCATCTGCCTGCTGAGTCCCTGCTCGGCCATGAAGGAGGTGGAGGATTTCAATTATGTGCTGACGGCGGCGAACCTGCTGGAGCTGTTCAAGCAGCTGGAATGCGACCTGGATTTCATGGATCCGGCAGGAGCCGCCTACGACGGGCATACGGTCGGGCGTGGATTCCGGCATCCGGGCGTTCCCGGCGGCGGCAACAACGGCTTCGGCATCCGAAGGGATCTGCAGGAAAAGCTTGCACAGGCCAACCTGAACCGGGGTCCCGTGCATGTGTACCCCTGCCTGGCGGGCTGCACCAACGGCGGCGGCACGCCCCCCACCATTGATGAAGAAGTGATACAAGAACGAATCACCTGGTTGGAAGAACTCAGAGAGGTGTGACCATGCCTGATACAGCGACAAGACCATTGATCTGGGAAGAAAAGTGGACCCTGGATAAAATCGTGGCCTCCGTGGAGGATCCGCAGCACCAGAAAATCCGGCTGCTGCAGCTGGCCCAGAGCGAGTACGGCTTTCTGCGCGACGAACACATGCGTTATCTGGCCGACTCCATCGGCACCAGCTACACCGATCTGTACGGGATCGCCACGTTCTATTCCCAGTTCAACCTGCATCCACCCGGACGCCATCACATCTCCGTCTGCGTGGGGACCGGTTGCCACGTGAAAGGTTCCAAAGGCCTGATGCAGAAGCTCCGGGAAACGCTTGGCATAAAAGAAGATGAAACAACCAAAGACCATCGCTTCTCCATGAAAAGCGTCCGGTGCCTGGGTTGCTGCGGACTGGCCCCGCTGATCATGATCGACGATGAAACGTTCGGCAGGATGAAACCCATCCATTTGGAAGGTATTCTTGAGAAATTTGAGTAGGAGAGCCCATGACTGTCAAAACAAAAGTGGACCTCAACGAAATGGCCAGGATCGGGATGAACTCCCTGGAATCCTCCAAACCGCAGATCGTCTTCGGTCTCGGGACCTGCGGCATCGCCGCCGGCGGGAACAAGCTGGTGGATTTCACCCGCGAGTACACGGGATACTGGCAGGAAACCGGGATCCAGCCCCAGATCGTGACGGTGGGGTGCATCGGGATGTGCCACGCCGAGCCGCTGGTCGACATCAAGCTGCCCGGCAAACCGCGGGTGACCTACCACAATGTCACCACCGCAAAGATGAAACGAATCATCGAAGAGCATCTGATCGAAGGCCGGCCGGTCAAGGAGTTCGCCATGGGCCAGCTCAGCGAGGAGCTCTCGGTATGCGAACACGGAAAGCTCAGCTATTCGTGGCATTACGAAGACATCCCAAACCTGAAAGAGCTTCCGTTCCTTGCCCGGCAGGTGCGCATCGTGCTGCGGAACTGCGGCATCATCAACCCCGAATCCATCGAACAGTACATCGCACGGGGTGGATACCGGTCCGCCTACAAAACCCTGTTGGACCTTAAACCCCAGGGTGTGATCGATGAGGTCAAGAAATCAGGGCTCCGGGGACGCGGCGGGGCCGGCTTTTCGACCGGACAGAAATGGCAGTTCGCCAAGGACGCCCCCGGCGACCAGAAGTACGTTATCTGCAATGCCGACGAGGGGGATCCGGGTGCCTACATGGACCGCGCCGTGCTGGAAAGCGATCCCCACAGCGTAATCGAGGGCATGATCATCGGCGGCTACGCCATCGGTGCATCCATCGGTATACTGTACGTGCGCGCGGAATACCCGCTGGCGATCAAACGGCTTGAAAAGGCGATCCTGCAGGCCCGCGAATTCAACATCCTCGGGAATAACATCCTGGACAGCGATTATTCATTCGACCTGCGGATCATGGAGGGTGCCGGCGCGTTCGTCTGCGGTGAGGAGACGGCACTGATCGCATCCATCGAAGGAAAACGTGGCGAGCCGAAGCCCAGGCCCCCCTTCCCGGCCATATCAGGACTCTTCGGCAAGCCGACCAACGTCAACAACGTGGAGACCTGGGCCAATATCCCCATGGTGTTCGAAAAAGGCGCCCGTTGGTTTAACAGCATGGGTACCGAGCGCAGCAAGGCCACCAAGGTCTTCTCCCTGGTGGGCAAGATCGAGCGGGCCGGACTTGTGGAGATCCCCATGGGTACCAAAATGAAGGATATCATCTACGAGATCGGCGGCGGCATGCAGAACGGGCGCGCGTTCAAGGCCGTGCAGACCGGCGGCCCATCGGGTGGATGTATCCCGGCGGAACTGCTGGATGTGGCGGTGGACTACGAAAATCTCAAGGAGCTCGGCTCCATCGTGGGCTCCGGCGGCATGGTGGCCATGGACGAGGACACCTG
>SKWQ01000235.1 GCA_007128855.1 Balneolales bacterium | reverse complement strand
TCAGCGTTGATGACTTTGGGTCCCGACGTCATCCCGCCGTACTCGGCCGTGTCGCTCACCGAGTAGTACATGCCGGCAATGCCACCCTCGTACATCAGGTCCACGATCAGCTTGAGCTCGTGGAGGCACTCGAAATAGGCGATTTCCGGCTTGTATCCTGCATTCACAAGCACTTCAAAACCGGTGTTGACCAGCTCGGTCATGCCGCCGCACAAGACGGCCTGCTCGCCGAAAAGGTCCGACTCGGTCTCTTCTTCAAATGTGGTTTCTATGACCCCGGCGCGGGTTCCGCCGACCCCTTTGGCATAGGCCAGGGCCACGTCGCGCAGGTTGCCATCGGGATCCTGGTGGATGGCGAACAGACAGGGCACGCCGGCACCCTGGGTATAGACGCGCCGGACCAGGTGTCCGGGCCCTTTCGGGGCGACCATGAACACGCCGATGTTCTCCGGCGGTACGATCTGGTTGAAATGGATGTTGAACCCGTGGGCGAAAGCCAGGACGTTGCCCGGCTGGAGGTTCGGACGGATATCCTTCTCGTAGACATCCTTCTGCTTCTCATCGGGAAGGAGCACCATGACGATGTCGGCCTTTTTTACGGCTTCGGCAGTGTCATGGACGGCAAGACCGTCTTTTTGCACTTTCTCCCGCGTGCGGCTGTCGCTGCGCAGACCGACAATGACCGATACCCCGCTTTCATGAAGGTTCAGCGCATGGGCGTGTCCCTGGCTGCCGTAGCCCAAAACAGCCACGGTTTTGCCCTTCAGCACGGAGAGGTCGGCATCGTTGTCGTAATATAATTTCATTTTGTAGGGTTGAAAATTTGGATTAGGGTTTGTGTGAAGTTGGGTGTTGTTGTATGAAAAAGTCGGTTCTGATTGGATAGAAGCTGTTTCGGGCAATGGTGGACGGCAGTCAGTCCCTGGGCTGATATTCTCGTTTCATGGCTACCGAACCGGTCCGCGCCACCTGCAGGATCCCGAACGGATCGAACATGCCGATGGCCGCATCCACCTTGTCCTTGCGCCCGGTGATCTCGATGGTCAGGCTTTCGGGACTGATGTCGATGACCTTGGCCCGGAACACGTTGGCCACCTGGATGATCTCGGTCTGTTTTTCCTTGGTGGAGGCGATCTTGATCAGGGCCAGTTCACGCTCCACATGGGGGAGGAACGTCAGGTCCTCGACGCTCACCACATCCACCAGTTTGTCCAGCTGCAGGATGATCTGGTCGATGATGCGCTCGTCGCCGTGGGTGGTGATGGTGCAGCTTGCCATGGTTGGCTCCTCGGCTTCCCCGATGCTGATGCTGTCAATGTTGAATCCGCGCCCGGTGAAGAGCCCGGCGATGCGGGCCAGGGCGTTGAAGTTGTGATTGACCTTCATCGAAATGGTGTGCTTCCGTTCTTTTTTGGCTGCTGCTGTCATCTTGTGGGTGGACCGTGTTCTGGTTGGGGGATGTGGGTTTTGTTGGATGCGTGTGATTTTTTGGCAACCGCTGCGGGTTCGAAATGGCTATTTCGCAGGTTTCACCGGGATCGGGGAGTCGATCAGTTCGTCGACGGCGGCGCCCGGCGGGATCATGGGATAGACGCATTCCTCCTTGCTGACCCGGATGTCCATGACAACGGGACGGTCCTTGATGGCGTGCGCCTTCTCCAGGACCTCGTGGAGTTCTTCCACGGTATCGGCCCGGAGTCCGACCGCGCCATAGGCCTCGGCCATTTTCACGAAATCAGGGTTGCTTTCCTCCAGGAAGGAGTGCGAATAGCGTCCGCCATAAAACATCTCCTGCCACTGGCGCACCATACCGAGATAGCCGTTGTTCATGATGGCAACCTTGACCGGGATGTTGTAGGCCACGGCGGTGGTCAGCTCCATGGAGGTCATCTGGAAACCGCCGTCACCGGCAATGCACCAGACCTCGCGGTCGGGTCGGGCCACGGCGGCGCCGATGGCGGCAGGGAAGCCGAAGCCCATGGTGCCGAGTCCGCCGGAGGAGACCCATGATTTGGGATGGTTGTACTGATAATACTGTGCCGCCCACATCTGGTGCTGCCCCACGTCGGTGGAGATGATCGCCTCGCCTTTGGTGACGCGGGAGATCTCCTGGATCATGTACTGCGGGGCGATTTCGTTGTCACGCGGCTCGTAGCGCAGGGGATGCTCGCGGCGCCACTGGCCGATGGTCCCGAGCCAGTCGGCCGTATCCACCGGACCCACATGCTTGCTGAGTTCGGTGAGGATCTCCTTGACATGTCCGACGAGGGGTACCTCCACGGGTACGTTCTTGTTGATGCAGGAGGGGTCGATGTCGATGTGGATCTTGCGGGAATGGGGGGAGAAGCCGTCGACACGGCCGGTTACGCGGTCATCGAAGCGGGCTCCGACGGCAATCAGCACGTCGCACTTCTGGATGGCCATGTTGGCGTACCAGGTGCCGTGCATGCCGAGCATGCCGACCGAGAGCGGATCGCTTTCCGGAAAGGCGCCCAGTCCCATGAGGGTGGTTGTGACCGGGATGCGGCACTTGCGGGCCAGTTCCGTGACCTCCTTGCAGGCATCGCCCATTACGGCTCCGCCGCCGACGTAGAGCAGGGGCTTGTTGGCTACGCTGATCAGTTCGGCGGCCTTGCGGATCTGGTCGGGATCGCCCTTGGTCTGCGGCTGGTATCCTCTCATCGAGACCTGGGGCGCCCGCCGGACATAGTCGGATTTTGCGAAAAGCATGTCCTTGGGCAGGTCGATGAGCACCGGTCCGGGCCGGCCGGAAGTGGCGATGTAGAACGCATCGCGGATGGCATCGGCCAGATCCTCCACTTTCTTGACAAGGAAACTGTGTTTAGTGACCGGGCGCGTCATGCCGATGATATCGGCTTCCTGGAAGGCGTCGTTTCCGATGAAGGTGGAAGGCACCTGTCCGGTGAGCACTACCATGGGGATGGAGTCCATCATGGCCGTGGTGATGCCGGTGACGGTGTTGGTGGCGCCGGGTCCGGACGTGGCCAGGATCACTCCCGGCTTGCCGGTGGCGCGCGCATAGCCGTCGGCCATGTGGGTGCCGCCCTGTTCGTGGCGTACCAGGATGTGGCGCAGTTCCGGTGTTTTGAAAAGACTGTCGTAGATACCGAGAACCACACCGCCCGGATAACCGAAGATGGTGTCCACACCCTGGTCCAGAAGAGCCTGGATGAGGATCTCGCCGCCGTTCAGCTCCTTTCTTACGGTGACGCCGGCTTCGTGAGCCGGCTTGGCGGCCGTGCCGTTGGTGGCTGGCCTTTCGGTGATCGTTTTTGTTTCAGCTGCGGAGGGTGATTCTGATTGTTTCATCTGTGTATTCCGTTATTTGGGACAGGTTCAGATGCAGCATCCATAAATAAAACAGTCACATGCCTGGGGCTTTCGTGCGTGCTGTTTTGTGTATGGATGATTCATGGTGAATGACGTTTGGGGTGATTTGTGTACAGTCCGGTTCCCCAGAGGTCATTACCTTGTGTCCGGTTTCAGCTAGTTATTCTAAAAAGATGGGATGTAAGGATGACCTCTGGCGATTTCTATAGAATGCCAATTAGTAGGTCAATAATTAGAATAATAATGCCGCTGACCAAGGAGGTCCTGAGTACGGAAGAGAGGTAGCCGGAAGGAAATTCGGCGGCTATGGATGAAACCAGTTCCCTGCCCGTGGCCGTCGGGCCCGGAAGAAGAAGTGCTGTTGCAACTGGTTGGTTTCGTTTCATCGTTGTTGTGTACTCGGTACTTGCGTAGTGCATTTCAACACTAAGCTAATGATTTTGATTCTATTGTCAACATCCCCACACACAAAAAAGTGAAAAAATTCCAATTGAAAGGAATTGAAGAGTAAATAATTAAGGCAAAGATAGTTAAAAGTGTTAAAGATGAATGTTAAAAGTTGATATTTGTATAAATATATTTATCCGTGGAAGCGCTTTTTGTATAAAATCTGCTGTAATTTCATAAAAATATTTCAGGTGTGTCAGGATTGGATCCGGTACGTGATTCGCAGTTGATCATAGTGCCTTCAATATATTCATCAAAAATTCGTCTGGCAGCGGTAAAGTATGTCTTGTGAAAAAGTGGTGAATGTGGTAGCATGGCAGGGTGCGGCCGGACAAAATATTGCATCCCGCATCCTACGGGGCCGCCGGGAACAGGAACTGTAAAAATGGAAGATATGAAGTCATTGAACAAATTCAGCAGCCGCCTGACACAGGTGCGCTCACAGGTCGGCTCACAGGCCATGCTCTACGCTACGGGACTGAAACAGGAGGATTTCGACAAGCCCCAGATAGGGATTGCCAGCATGGGGTGGGACGGCAACCCGTGCAACATGCATCTCAATGAACTGGCCGCGCTGGTCAGGGGCGGCGTGCAGAAGGAGTCCATGATCGGCTTCGTATTCCATACCATCGGCGTGAGCGACGGCATTTCCATGGGCACGACCGGCATGAAGTATTCGCTGCAGTCCCGCGACATCATCGCCGATTCCATTGAGACGGTCGTGGCCGCCCAGTGGTACGACGGGGTGATCGCCCTGCCGGGATGCGACAAGAACATGCCCGGATCGGTCAT
>SKWQ01000147.1 GCA_007128855.1 Balneolales bacterium | reverse complement strand
CAGAGCTAGTCTTTAACATTCCAACAAGTCAGGTATTGCAGCCTTAAATAGCAGATTTGTCTATTATATACTGGCAAAAGAGCCTTTTAAACGAAGAAACATTTATATACCAATAATTTCTGCTTAAAGGCACATTTGTCTTAAAAACCAGCCACAGGCAACACTTCCGGATTTGCGTTTGCGTCCGCCCTTCGGGCTGGCCGGCACCCTTAACCCGGAAAAATTTCTGTTTCCCTTGTGCGTAATATTCAAAACCGTTTAAAAATCAGAAAATTGATGATGCGCACCTGCGGCTTCCAAGAGGTAAAGCTGAAACAATAAATCAGGAAAAACCAAATCTTGGTGCATCAACCTTATTGCACCTCGAAAAACGGGGTTCTTTAACATCCTTTTAATTCTATTCAATTCTATTTCGATATTACTGCGCCTCATCAAACGGATCCTTGATAACTCCTCCTTCCCAGTGCCCCAACGGTGAGCATCGCGCTCGACTGAAGTTAATTTGATTTGATGGTATAAATTGTTTTATTACCATCAATCAATTAATCTTAGATGTAAAGCGTAACGGCGTCGGCTGCAAGCTATTGTTAGGTGTTAAAGTCATTTGCAATCGTGAATATTGAAGACACAGCACCTTTTGCTGTTGATTTTGAAATACTATGTCTAGATGAGCTTTCTCTTTCTAAATGAACAATATTACGAAACTGACGAACCGAATCAGCAAGTCTGTGAATTGCTATTTCAAGTAGCCCTTTATCTTCACAAGCTTTTATATAAGAGTCCAAAGTATTTTTTACAGGCGCTACACCTTTGTTGTCTAGATAAAGTCGAAGCAATTCTTCTATAACACCACCTGCCAACACAACCGAGGGTTTATTATAACCATAGCGTGCTAACAAAAAAGCTTGTTCTGTATCCCGAAATATGATATTTCTTTTAAACCCGTCTCTTACAAAATTTATCTTTTTACCAAACAATCTTTTTGATACACCATATTCCTTCTCTATCTCTTTCCATGCGTTAGCTATGTAATGGATTTCTTCCTTTTGACTCTTTGTTTCCATCTGTATTTCCTCTAATTTTACTTTTAGATCATTAAGATACTTTCTCCCAGCCAATGTAATTCTAGAATTAATGTATGCTTCTCCATTAAAAGATGAAGCATTAATCGCCTCAAGGTAGCCAGCTTCTACCAATTCTCGAATCACATTGACTGAAATATGTGACCTACTGTCGATATTGTCGGGTAACTTACCCTGCGCAGCTAAATCTAAAATATACTGGTGTTCCTTCATAATGTTTCTATCTCCATTTAACACCTAACGAAAAGCTCAGCCGCCGCACGATCACAAAGCGGTTTGGCGGTCGGCTGGAGCGTATTGTTAGAAAGCAAAATCAAATCACCCTATTTGCTTACTGCGAGCCCTATCCATTTGTAAACGGTAATAACTGGCTTGATTACAGCCGCCACCGAAATAATCAGGTACCAATACCAATCCAAACTGAGTAATGGCTCCCACAACTTGGCAAACAGAAGCGCTGCAGCAAAAACAGCGATTTTGATGAACCCTACATCAATCCAATCTGCTTTGAAACTTGTCAATTTTTCAATGATACTCATTTCTCAATCCTTTCTCATTTTGCTTTCTAACATAAGATTAGGTGTATTAATGAAAAGAGCAAAGGTTGCTCTTCATGACTACCTAATCTATGTTGCTTGTTAATTGTTATTTGTTTACTATTATTAGATTTACGCATATTTTCTCCTTCTTCAGTTTCCTTGTATATGTTGCTCGTTTTGGCAACCTAAACTAAAAATCAGGAGTTTTTTTATTTTCATCATTTATTACTTCTTCTTTTTGCAATCTCAGCGGGCATCACATATAAATATTTTATTAATTCTTCAATGAACATGATTATTTGATTGGCATCTGCTTTATTGACTTCTTTAATAGGATCATAATGTGCACCGTGGTTTCCAATCAACCTTATTTCTGTTGCCCAATCTCCTAAATTTTTGTCTAATATTCCCTTATCAATGAGTACTTTTATTCTTTTTGAAAGGGTTCCTTGACTTTCTCCTTTATCGCTTGCAATTGCTTCTAAAGTTCTTCTTGACATTACTGCAGAAGAACGATAACACTGAGTTGAATAGGTTATTTTAGCTTCCTTTAATGTTTCTTGAATTTCTTGAGGAATACTAACATCTAGCTTCATGTTAAAGAATGGCCACCAAAAAAAACCTTTCCAATTAATAGCTCCACTAGATATTCCTTCTCTCCCAGGTTTATCATTAAAATACTGCTCTTCTAAAACTATGATAGGCTGGTTGCAGTTTCTACATTCAAATGAGGTAACCCTATCATAATATTGTTTAGTGTTACCTCCTCCTTGATGAACGATGCAAGTAGAATCAAAAGTTGCAGGTAAAAATCCTATTGTTTCGAAACTGGATTGCTTATTGCATCTCGGACATAAGCCATATGGTTTTTCAGAATCAGGGAAATTCTCATTTGATTCTGGCAAATCTTCGTTTCTCTGCCCTTTTTCAGTCTTTCTATTCCTAAAAAACATGATCATAGGTGGATTTTTTTTAATGCACTACAATGCCTCGCTAAACGAAGTTCCGCACTTGAGGGCGTAGGCTGCCGAGCTTGCTCGAGCAGACTGAAAAGCCCGCAAGGGCGGTACCAAATTGCTTTTAGCGATTTGTTCTGGCACGTTTTGTTTCAATATCCAGCTAAAGCTGATTATATGCATAAAGATACGATGCAATTTGGTTTAGCGAGGCATTCAGGCACATTTCTTTTGGATGCAGGAGTTGCATAGCAACGGGCAGACAAAAGTCAGCTTTAGCTGAATGTGCCTGAACGTGTTTATAAGTTCAATGTTATCTTATTTCGGCTATATCGTTACACTGCAGTGGTATTTATTATGCCTAAATGGAATATTATGTATATAGAATGATATTTTTATTTAAAAAAATTGACGATAAGGTAAGGAAAATGGCTCACATTTAAATTTTCAACAATCCAAACCTGATATCCTATCTGTACCTCTTTTATATTCATAATTTGCAGCTTGCCTGGTTAATATCGGATTTCTCATATAACTTAAAAGAAAGACATGGCATTTATACCGGTTGGTAAATTGATGTATAACATGTATTGCATTCTAAAAAAGTGCTATAAACGGAGAACTCTACAAAAGTATGGTCTGACAATGCCTGCAGGTCTGTTCATTTTTTGATGAAAATATTTTATCACTTTCGCGGATGATAACTCCAGAGCCCTCAGCATCCTATACCTGTTGCAGCTGGCAATCCAGCTTCAGCTGGTCACTGGAATCAAGCATCTGCTAAAGCCGGTGTAGGATTGCCTACAGGCCAAGTCTCATTTCAACTGCCCTTTTCCCGGAACTTTCAACACAATCCAGTGAAGGTATGTAAGGTTTGATGTCCAAAACGGGTGTGCCGTCAAAAGCATCGGGTCCTGAGATGTAAAGGATGCCGTTTTCTACTTTATCAAGTTTCATGACAGTAAGGCCTATAGGATTAGGCCTTCTAGGGGTGCGGGTGGCAAACAGTCCAAAAACAATCTCATCACTTGAGCTCGGTGGCCGTGCCGTGGGGCTCCAGCCTTTTACTTCACTGAAATGGTACAGCACGATAATATGTTCATATAAATCCAATGCTGCCAGAGCACTTTGATATTCGGGAAAAATTTCTATTTTCCCTTTAACATCGGGTTTCAGAACTCCCTGGCGGGGGGCCCCGGTTTCAGGTGTATAAGGGGTATGAAATATGCCTATTGGCTCAAAGACAATTTGTTGAGGTTTAATCTGTCCATTCATGTAATGATAGCTTAAACTGGTAATTATCAATAAAACAAAAATCTTATAAGTCATAATTATTTTGGTTTGAAAGGTCAATCTCTTAACTGGTTCAGTTATTTATTGTGGGTTAAAAAGCATTGCATCTGAATGCCCCTGAAAAGCCAAGTGTAGGAAAACTTTAATTTCACTGTATACCCGACATTCTTTTTTCAGGAAGTTAGGATGTTAAATATAACACTTTTAAAATTGATTCTGAAACTCATGGAGAATATTCAGCAATTCAGTAATTGAATATTTATCAACGACCAATAAAGGTATTAATAATCAAGCATAATACCTTTAAGCCACGAAATTTAACATGGACTTTATGAAATGACCGGCAATGTCTGGGAGTGGTGCGCAGACTGGTACCATTATGATTCTTACAAGATGATCAGCCGGCCTGAAGGGGTGGTTAATCCAACAGGTCCTGACCACAGTTATGACCTGCAGGAGCCATCCGCCGCCAAGAGAGTGATGATAGGAGGTTCATTTCTTTGTAATGACAGCTACTGCTCGGGTTACCGGGTAGCCCGGAGAATGAAGAGCACGCCCGATTCCGGCGCAAGCCATAACGGGTTCAGACTTGTAAGGGATGGAGCATAATAAGGTTGCCTCCCGGTTACCTGGGAACAAAGCCAATTGGCAGCGCATCACCCACACGCTTCTTTCCCATCTCACCTGTCAGCATAATAGCTAACGGGTCAAAATAACCACTCTCTTCAAAAGGTACCCGGTATTCAAGAAACCGGATATAGCT
>SKWQ01000196.1 GCA_007128855.1 Balneolales bacterium | reverse complement strand
TGTCGCTGCAGCTCCGCGGCAACGACCTGTCACAGGCCGATGGACTGTCGCGGCAGCTCATCACCCTGCTGGAGCGCATCCCCGGCATCAACGACGTGGAGAGCGACCGGCGCGAAGGCAACCCGCAGCAGGACATCCGGTTCGACCGTGAAAAGATCTCGCGGCTCGGCCTTGGCGTAAATGAGGTGGCCCGTGCCATCCAGACCAACGTCGGCGGCTCGCGGGCGGGTGTCTATCGGGTGGATGGCGAGGAGTGGCCCATCACGGTGCGGCTGCGTCCCGAAGACCGGCTGTCGCTGCTCGACCTGGACAACATCTCCATCCGTGCGGCCGACGGCACCATCATACCAGTCTCGTCGGTGGTGACCCAGGAGTATACACGCACCCCGCCAAGCATCAACCGCATCAACAACCAGCGGGTGACCTACATCACGGCCAATCTGGAGCAGGGGGTTCATTTGGGTGACGCCGTAGCCCTGATCGAGGCGGAGCTGCGCGATTTTCCGATGCCGGACGGCTTTTCGGTCTACTTCGGCGGGGAGTATGAGGAGCAGCAGAAGGCGCAGCGCGACTTCATCCTGTCCATCATCATGGCGCTGGCGCTCATTTACATGGTCATGGCGGCACAGTTCGAGCGGTTCATCGATCCGCTGATCGTGATGTTCTCGGTGCCGCTGGCGCTCATCGGCGTGGTGCCGGCGCTCCTGCTCACCGGAACCACGCTCAACCTGCAGAGTTTCATGGGTATGGTGATGCTCATCGGTATCGTGGTCAATAACGCCATTGTCCTGGTGGATTACATCAACCTGATGCGCCGCGAGCAGCAGCTGCCGCTCTACCAGGCGGTGGTTGAGGCGGGCAGGCTGCGTCTGCGTCCCATCCTGATGACCACCATCACCACCACGCTGGCCATGCTTCCGCTTGCGTTCGGCACCGGGTCGGGCGGTGAGATCCAGGCGTCGCTGGCGCGTGTGGTCATCGGCGGGCTCTCGGTATCGGCGCTCATCACGCTGATCTTCATCCCCATCGTGTACGTTTCGGTGACCACGGGCTTCGACTGGCTGCGGAGCAGGCTGCCGTCGTGGCATGGCCGCACGGACGATGCCACCGGCGAGGCGCCCTCCCCGGCTGTCACGGTATCGGAGTGACCCGGCCGCGACATTACGCATCCGGCCGCGACTATTTACGCATCCGGCCGCGACATTACGCATCCGGCCGCGACATTACGCATCCGGCCGCAACCATTCGCGACAGGTATTATCCGGTGTTGTTACGTCGCGGACCTACCCGTCGTGGCCTGTCCGCGCGCCGAACATTCTGTGTTGCCGGCATCCTCATTTTCATTAATGCCGGAACATCTCTACATTATGTCCTGTTACAATAGAAAGGTCTGAAACGCCGTATGGCGGGACCGTTGACCGCGCATGATGTGCCGGCCGCAATCTGTGCAGGGTGCTTTTTGTGCAGACTGTATCTGTGAATGCAAAACCCTGCGCAGGCCGCGCTTCATGCCATCAGGAATCAAAAAGGACGAAATTATGAAGAAACCGGTCATTGTCGGATTGGGAGAAGTTCTGTGGGATGTGTTCCCTGAATACAAACGTGCCGGCGGGGCCCCGGCCAATGTCGCCTTCCATGCGCGGCAGCTCGGCAACGAGGGCATACCGGCCAGCAGGGTCGGCAAAGATGAACTCGGAAAGGAGTTGCTGGATGTGCTTACCTCGAACGGGCTCGACATCTCGCATGTGCAGCGCGACGATCTGGCGCCCACCGGCACGGTGGAGGTCACCATGACCGACGGTGAGGCCTCCTACTCCATCCCGCGCGATTCCGCCTGGGACCGGCTGTCCATGACCTCGCAATGGCTCGACCTGGCCCGTCGCGCCGATGCCATCTGCTTCGGCACGCTGGCGCAGCGCGACGACATCAGCCGGCGCACCATCCGCGAGTTCCTTGCGCAGGCACCCGCATCCTGCCTGAAGATCGCCGACATCAACCTGCGTCCGCCGCACTACTCCAAGGAGATCATCGAAGCCAGCCTCAACCTGGCCGATGTGGTCAAGCTGAACGAAAGCGAGTGGAAGGAGATCCGGCGCACGTTCGGCGTCGATGACCTGGCCCGCTGGCTGTTTTCCGAGAAGAACGTGCGCGTCATCTGCCTCACCAAAGGGGGCGACGGCGCCGAGCTGATCACGCCCGACGCGCACCTGATCGAGCCGGTCCACCCGATCGAAGACTCCAACGGCGACTCGGTGGGCGTGGGCGATGCCTTCACCGCGGCCCTGACGCACCATCTGTTGCGGGAATCGCCACTGGATGTGGCCGTCTCCGCCGCCAACCGCTATGCCGCGCAGGTGTTCGCCCGCAAGGGGGCCACGCCGAAACTGCCGGAAGCGGTGATCGCCGCCGTGCGCTGACACGGGGCAAACCCGTTCCGGCCGTCACGGGTCCGGAAACTGCGGGTCCGGCCGCGGCAGAACCGGCAACCGCATCCACCCGAAAACGCGGACCGCTGGAAAAGGGTGGCCGGCCCGGCAACAGGATGCGCAACCGGCCACTCAAGCGGTAGTACTTTTTGCAACAAAATCCAGCAACGCACAAGCAACACACAAGCAGCAACTCAGCAACGCAGCAACACTTTCAGTAACACATTTCAGCAACAATGGCATTAAAAACCTGGAATCCCCGTTCCGTTTCGCAGTTCATCCACCTGAACGTCACCCGCCAGGAGTGGAAAAGCGGCGACAAACGCGAGCTGCTGAAGCGGGAAATCCTTGCGCGCTACGAGCCCCACTACAAGCGCTACCCGTTCCTGAAACGGCGCATCAGCAAGAATTTCGACGATTTCTGGCGTTTTTACACGGCTATCTACGGTGACGGGTACGAGCAGCAGCTGTGGGTCGTCCGTATCTTCGACTCGATCGTGCAGGGGATCCGGGACCGCAAAAAGGACATGCAGCAGCTCGACAAGGAGCGCGAGCAGAACCAGCTCTGGTTCCAGAGCGAGAAGCTGGTGGGCGGGGTGCTGTACGTGGACCTGTTTGCCGGTGACCTGAAGAAGATGCGCGACAAGATCCCGTATCTCAAGGAGCTGGGCATCAACTTCCTGCACCTGATGCCGCTGCTGCGTCCGCGCGACGGCCTCAACGACGGCGGGTATGCCGTGCAGAACTTCCGCGACGTGGACCGCCGGCTGGGCACTTACGACGACCTGCGCAAGCTCTCGCGCATGCTCCACCAGGAGGGGATCAACCTGGTCCTCGATTTCGTGATGAACCACACCGCCAAGGAGCATGGATGGGCGCAGGCCGCCATGAGCGGGCATCCGCGCTACCAGCGCTTCTACCACATGTTCGAGGACCGCACACTGCCGGACATGTACGAGCAGCACCTCATCGAGGTGTTCCCCGACTTCGCGCCCGGCAACTTCAGTTTCTACCCGCAGATCGACAGGTGGGTGTGGACTACTTTCTACGAGTTCCAGTGGGACCTGAACTACGCCAATCCAGACGTCTTCCACGCCATGTTCGACGAGATGATCCACCTTGTGAACACCGGGGCGGACTGTCTCCGGCTGGATGCGGTCCCGTACCTTTGGAAAAAGCTGGGCACGCACTGCCAGAACCAGGAGGAGGCGCACCATCTGCTGCGCGCGTACCGGGCGCTGTTGAAGATCCTGGCCCCGGGCGTGCTGTTCAAGGCCGAGGCGATCGTGGGTCCGCAGGAGATCTTGCGCTACCTCGGGGTGGAAGGGTTCGGCGGCAAGGAGTGCGACCTGGCCTACAACGCCACGCTGATGTCGCACCTCTGGCACGCGATGGCCACGGAGAACACGCACCTGCTGCGCACCGCGCTCAAAAGCCTGCCGCGCGCCCCGCGCAACACCTCATGGGTCAACTATGTGCGCTGCCACGACGACATCGGCTGGGGGATCTCCGACGAATTCGCCGGGGCGGTTGGCCAGAACGGTCACCACACGCGCATGTTCTGCACCGATTTCTACACCGGCAAGATTGCCAACAGTTACGCCGAGGGGTACGCGTTCCAGCGCGATTTCTACTCCGGCGAGGCGCGCGTCTCGGGCACCATGGCCTCGCTGGTCGGGCTGCAGAAGGCGATGGTGGAGGCCGAGGACCTGGGCATCGACGACGCCATCCGGCGCATCATGCTGATCAACAACATCATTTTCACCTGGAAGGGGATCCCGCTGATCTACATGGGCGACGAGATCGGCCAGACCAACGACTACGGGTACCTGTCCAACCCGCTCAAGATGCGCGACAACCGGTGGGTGCACCGTCCGGCCATGGATTGGGACAAGGTCGAGCTGCGCAACATGCCCGGCAGCATCCAGCACCGGCTGTTCAACGAGTTCCGGAAACTGATCGAAGCGCGCAAGAACACCCCGGTCATCCACGGCGCCTCGCGCGATCAGCTCATCATCCTGGACATCGACTCCGTTTTCTGCTTCGAGCGCCGCCGCGAGAAGGACGCCGCGCTCTTCCTGTCCAACTTTTCACACGAGCCGGTCCACATCCCCGTAAAAACACTGCCTGTGGAGTGGCAGCGGCGTTATTACCGCGACCTGTACAGCGGACGCGTGCTCGATTTCAGCTTCCGGGAGATCCTGATGGA
>SKWQ01000149.1 GCA_007128855.1 Balneolales bacterium | reverse complement strand
GGATCGCATTGGGCATGCTGCCGTAGCCAAGCTGGATGGTGTCGCCGTCCTCGATGATGCGGGCCACATATTTTCCGATCTTCTGGGATATGTGACCGGGCACCTTGGCGGAAAACTCCAGGAGCTCCTCCTCATGATAGATCAGGTAGTCGATATCCCTCAGGTGGACGAACGTGTCGCCGAGCACACGGGGCATGCGCGGATTGATCTGGACAATGACCAGTTTGGCCGATTCCATGGCCGCTTTGGTGATGTCGACGCTGATCCCGAGACTGACGTAGCCGTTCTTGTCCGGCATGGACACCTGAATGAGCGCCACGTCGATATCGATCGCCCTCGTTTTCAGGAGTTGTGGAATACGGGACAGGAAGATCGGCGTGTAGTCGGCAAAACCGGCATTGACCTTTTCCCTGGTATTGTCACCGATAAAAAAGGAGTTGTGGCGGAAGTTGTAATTGAATTTTTCATCTTTCCACGGGGCAACACCCAGGGTCCAGACCTGCATGAGCTCGGTATCGGCAAGCGCCTTGGGGTATTTTTCCACATATCCGACAAGCGCTTTTACAAGATACTGCGGTTCACCGCACGCCGTACCGATAAAAATTTTGTTCCCTCTCCTGATATTCGAAAAAATCCGGTTTTCATCGGAGAATTTTTCCGGATAGCGCTGACGCCAGTGATCGAGGATCTCGTTTTTATCAGTTATCATTAATCTGATGATTGACGCGTGTAATAGTTGTGGAAATATAGCCCGCTTGGGGGGCGATATCAAAGATATCAGTCAAGATTGCAATAACTGGGAATATATGAACTTTCAGGGAGTTTTACTGTTTCTGAGTGCATTCAGATCGTTCTGATTACGTTGCAGAGGACCGGTTGTATCGCGTTTTATCCCGTCTTCTACCGTTTGTGTGTTATTCAGGGGGTATTACTTCCATTTAAGCCGGATTTGCGTACATTATTTTCAACTGAACCGGAGGATCAACCATGGCCCATCACGTCACAAAATCCGGCTTTTCCGCCCTGGCCGATCGGCTGAACCGCTTTCCACAGGGCGCCCCGCCGACCCGGCTGCTCTTCCGCATCCTCGGAATGCTGATGGATGAAAAGGAGGCCGAACTGCTTTCGCAGCTTCCGATCAAACCCTTCACCGCCGAAAAGGCCGCCCGCATCTGGGGGATCCCGCCGGCCGAAGCCCGAAAGGTGCTGGACCGGCTGGCCGACAGGGCCATCCTGCTGGATATCGAAAAGGACGGTTCGCCCACCTATGTGCTGCCCCCGCCCATGGCCGGTTTTTTCGAGTTCTCGCTGATGCGCACCCGGGGCGACATCGACCAGAAAGTGCTCAGCGAACTGTTCTACGAATACATGAACGTGGAGGAGGATTTCATCCGGGAACTGTTCACTGACGGTGAGACCCAGCTGGGACGCACGTTTGTGCACGAACCCGCACTCCCGGCAGACAACGGACTGCAGGTGCTCGACTACGAACGCGCCAGCGAGGTGATACGCACGGCCAGACACCGGGCCGTGGGCATCTGCTACTGCCGGCACAAGATGCACCACATGGACAAGGCCTGCAACGCGCCGATGGATATCTGCATGACCTTCGGGAATCCGGCATATTCCCTGGAGCGTCACGGTTTTGCCCGCCGGGTGGATGCGGCCGAGGGCCTTGACCTGCTGCAGCAGGCGTGGGACAACAACCTGGTGCAGTTCGGCGAGAATGTGCGCGAGGGGGTAAATTTCATCTGCAACTGTTGCGGCTGCTGCTGCGAGGCGATGATCGCCGCGCGGCGCTTCGGCATGCTGCACCCGGTCCATACCACCAACTACCTGCCCGAAATCGACGAGGAGAAATGCAACGGATGTGTCCGGTGCAGCCAGGTGTGTCCGGTCGAGGCGATCGGACGGGTCTCGGCCAATGACCCCAAGCGGCCCAAGCGGCAGAAGGCCCGGCTCAACGAGGACATCTGCCTGGGATGCGGGCTGTGCGTGAAGATCTGTGAGTCTGACGCGATCCGGCTAAGGGAGCGCGAAAAACGGGTCATCACGCCGCTGGATTCGACCCATCGTGCCGTGATAATGGCAATTGAACGCGGAAAACTGCAGCACCTGATTTTCGACAACCAGGCCCTTTACAGCCACCGCGCGATGGCGGCGATCCTGGGTGTGGTACTCAGGCTGCCGCCGGTCAAGCAGGCGCTGGCCAGCGAACAGGTCAAGTCACGCTATCTGGAAGCGCTGATCCGACGGTTGAAAAATTGATGATTACCGCGATCCCCGGGATAGACATGAACACTACCGTTTGCCCGGATATCCACATCCCAAAAACAAGAAAATCGCCCCTGCAAAAAAGCATGAGGCGATTTTCAATATTCACAATTTAAAAAAGTGTGGGTTCTACTGGATTCGAACCAGCGACCTCCACGATGTCAACGTGGCGCTCTAACCAACTGAGCTAAGAACCCGCAAGAGCGTCCGGAATGCAGATATTTCATGATTCCCTGGCAACGATCTTATCAGGATTTCAAAGATATGACTTTGGAGCGAACCAGACAAGCCTGAACAGCACGGTGATACGCACTGGCAACACGCCCCCCCCCATCCAACCGGACCCCATCCAACCGGATACCATCCAACCGGCTGCTCCTTTTCACGTTGATTCGTTGCAAACTATTTCGCAACTTGTAAAAGATAGTGTGCACGCGCATGGTTACAGGGACCCGTTATTCAAATATTTCCATGGAATGCACGCTTCGGCAATACCATCCCCATAATCATCTTTCTGCCAACCGAATAACCCAGGCAACATGAAACTACTGCTACGCCCTCTCCTTTTTGTATTTGTATTGTGCCTCGTCAAGCTGCCGGCACCGGCCAGCGCACAGGATACCACCCGCACCGTGGTCGGACCGGGGATCACTTATACGTATATCGACTCCAGATCCCCCAACCTGCGTATCACAGCACTTAAGATTGACATCTCACGTCCGGAGAACAAGATCACCACGGCCCTGGCCCATGACCGCCTGAGCGCAGGCAACGAATTGGTCATGAACATGAACAACCGGAAGACCCGCAACGGCCACCTGGTCATCGGCGCGCTGAACGGGGATTATTTCGGGTCCGGTCCTTACGGCAAACTGGCGGACGGGCAGATCATCGACGGGGAGTATGTTTTCGGAGGATACCGGAACCGCTCCTCTTTCGGCATGACCGCAGAGGGAAAACCGGTCGTCGATATCCTCAACTTCAACGGGGAACTCCGGCTTGCAGACGAATCCACTTTCCGCATCCTGCGACTGAACCGGGAACAGGCCAACAATGCGCTGGTGCTGTACAACTACTACACCGGCAATGCGACCCGGTCGGACAATACCGCCACGGAATGGCGGCTCCGTCCCCTCGGGGAAATCACCACCAACGCCCCGGTCCTTTTTGAGGTAACCGCCGTTCAGCGGCACCAGGGCAACATGACCATCGGACGGGATGATTACGTGCTTACCGGCACCGGCGCCATTGCGGACGACCTCTATGCCGCGCTGGAGGTCGATGACCAGGTGCACATCACCATGAAGGTCGTCCCGTCAACCCACAGTGAGCTGGCAGAAAAACAGATTTCGGAACTGATGGGAGGCGGCCCGCGACTGCTTACCAACGGGGAACATTCCACTGACGAATTCGTGGGTTTTGAAGGGTTTGGCCAAAACCATTCTGGTGAACGCCACAATCGAAGTGCCGTCGGTTTCAACGAGGACAGCACCATCGTCATTTTTACTGTGGTGGACGGACGCCAGCACTTCAGCCGGGGCGCCACCATGGCCGAGATGGCCACGATAATGCATGGTCTGGGCGCCTGGAATGCCGTAAACCTGGATGGCGGCGGGTCCAGCACACTCGTCGTCCGTGACGAACACAGGAACAACCACGACTGGTCGTTCGGCCTCGGTGCCTTTCGTGCTGTTGCAAACGGGATACTGGCCGTAGCCGAAGTTTCGTATGACGAGATCGGGGACAGCCTGGCCGTGACACCAACAACTGTGACCGTGGATACCGCTGAAACGACCACGTTCAGCACCCGTTTGTTTGATATCTACGGTTTCGAGCTGCCGGGGGCCGGCAGTGAGGTAACCTGGGAGCTGATCGGACTGGACGGTGAGATCAGCACGAACGGACAGTTCACGGCCCATGATTACGGGAGCGGCTACGTTGTGGCACATTTCGGCGCGTTTTCGGATACCGCAAGCGTCGAAGTGCGCGATCCGGTCGGCGTGGAACCGATCGAACCGGGCGTCCCCGAATCATTCGTACTCAACCAGAACTATCCCAACCCGTTCAACCCCGACACGCGCATCACGTTCGAGCTGCCGGTCGCCTCGCACGTGCGTGTGACCGTCTACGACATCCTTGGCCGGCCGGTGGCCGTGCTCGCCGATGAGCAGCACATGCCGGGCGTCCACGCCGTCCGCTTCGATGCCGGACGCCTCTCCTCGGGCACCTACATCTACGAAGTCGTCGCCGGGGATTTCACGGCGCGACGCACGATGATGCTGATCAAATAATCACCCTGTCATCTTTGCTGTAATTATCCTTACCGTTAATTACCATAACACTAACAAAAGGATTTCCGGAAAGTCT